>CAZMEF010000011.1:0-19995 GCA_964565305.1 uncultured Eubacteriales bacterium
CGTCAAACAGCACCGTCTTACGCGACCGGGATTACATGGCCCCCGTGTGCCATCATTTTGGTTACAACAATCTGCCTGACGGAATAGAGAAGCCTTGCGACCTCATAGACGGCTGCACCTTCTGCGAACCAGACAAGATAGTGTACATCGACGAATTGGACCCGCAGGATAACGTGGTGGAAAGACTGAAAAAGGCGTCGGAGGAACGAGAACTCGGCATGATCAGGCCTGAGGTTCAGTGGGCCGGGGATGGGTTGATCACGCTCACTATGTTCATACCCGAAAGCGAGCGCGTTGCGGAAGCCGCCGCTTTGGAGATGGCCAAGAAAATGGGCTTGGAAGAAGCGGAAGTCATCCATAAGGGGATCATGCACCCCTCCGAAGGGACGTTGGTGGAAGTTAAGGCTAGAGTCCCCTTTGGCATACGGAGAGACACTCTCAAGATCCCCGAGAAACCGTCGGTTCTCGGACCGGACGAAGTCCGCGCCGCCATGTCCGAAAATCCTATGAAGGTTGTCGCCGCTACAGTCGGAGAAGACGAGCATTCAGTGGGCATGCGCGAGATCATAGACATCAAACACGGCGGCATCGAGGGATTCGGGATCAAGGCGGTTTACTTGGGCACCTCTGTTTCCGTCGACAAGGTCCTTAACGCTGCCATCGAGGAGGATGCCGACGCGATCCTCATATCTACCATCATCAGCCACGCTGATATCCATCGCAAGAACATGGAGCACCTGGCGAAGCTCGCGGTAGAAAAGGGCGTCAGGGAGAGATTCCTTCTTGTCGCCGGCGGCACACAAGTCACCAACGAGATGGCGGTGAACGCCGGAATGGATGCGGGGTTCGGCCGCGGAACCAAGGGCATCCAAGTTGCTTCCTTTCTCGTCAAGGCGCGCAAGGACAAGAAGAGATGAGAGCCGACGTCCTCATCGCCGAAATAGGGAGCACCACGACTGTTGTGGACGCCTTCTCGCTCGGCGATAGGCCTCGCTTTTTAGGCCAGGGCACGTCGGAGACCACTGTTTCGGAAGGCGATGTGAACGTTGGCCTTTTGCGCGCCGTAGAGCAGTTGGAGCGGGACTTGGGCGAGGGCCCCCTCGTTCCAGGTTCGGTGATGGCCATTTCAAGCGCTGCGGGCGGGCTCTCTATGAGCGTTCACGGGCTTGTGTTCGATATGACGGCCCGGGCCGCGAAAGAGGCGGCTCTTGGAGCGGGTGCGGTCGTCAACTTCGTAACGGCCGGGGATATGACCGGAACCGATGCCGAGACCCTTAGGCGTATCAGGCCGAATCTGGTGCTGCTTGCCGGAGGAGTGGATTACGGAGAGAAGCGAACCGCTATTCAAAACGCCGGCATCATCCACAAAGCCTTGCCCGAGGCGCCCATCATATATGCGGGAAACATCGCGGCCAGGGCGGAAGTCGCATCGGTTCTGTCTCTGCACCGGGGCAAAGTCTACTATGTGGACAACGTGTTCCCCCGGGTGGACGAGCTTGTGGTTGAGCCTACCCGCAAAGTCATACAGGCGGCGTTTGAGGAGCACATCACCAAAGCGCCCGGCATGGAAGCCATAAGGGAGACGGTCGACGGTCCCATACTGCCCACTCCAGGTGCGGTAATGGAGGCATGTCTTCTGTTGCATCCCGTACTTGGAGATCTGTGCGCGGTAGATGTTGGCGGGGCCACTACCGACGTTCACTCCGTGGCGTACGGCAGTCCCGAAATCCAATCGATTTTGGAATACCCCGAACCTTTTGCGAAGCGCACTGTAGAGGGAGACCTCGGGGTATATAAGAACGTGAGGAACATCTATGAGGAAGTGAAAGATAGAGCCGCCCGCGACCTGGGGTTCGACCCTGAGCCTTTCCTGGACTTGATCCCGCCTGTGCCCTCCGGCAAGACGGCGGAACTCGTGTCTTATCTTACCCGGGCGGCCTGCAGAACCGCATTTTCCCGACACGCCGGCAGGATGCGATATCTTTACGGACCATCGGGACGCGTATCTGTGGCAAGCGGTAAGGATCTTTCCAGCGTGAGGACGATCATCGGGACAGGGGGCGCTCTCACCCGTTTGCCAGGCGGGGAGGAGATCCTGTCATCTCTGTCAAACGGGGGCGCCGGAAGAGAACTCTATCCAAGAGAGACCCGCGTGTTCTTGGACAGGCACTATGTCATGGCGGCTTGCGGGGTTCTATCGAAAATATATCCCGCCGAATCGGTAGCCATACTGAAAGAAAGTCTGGGGTTGATCTGATGACGTATCCGGCGCTCTTCATAGACTCGCAGAAGATCGAGCACAACGCGAGAATCGTAACTTCGATGCTCAAGGGCAGAGGCATAGACGTGGTTGCCGTGCCCAAATCGACCCTTTGCCATCCCGCTGTGGTGAACGCCATGGTAAAGGGCGGGGCAAAGGCCATCGGGGATTCGCGGATGGAGAACCTTCGAAGGGCGCGGCAAGACGGATATTCCGGCGAGGCCGTCTTGTTGAGGGCCCCTTCTCCGGCAAGGTGTCCGGAGGCGGTAGAAGTCTCCGACGTTGGGCTCAACACCGAAGTCGAGACAGTCAGGCTCCTGGGTCGGGCTGCAAGACGGCGCGGCAAGGACTACAAGGTGGTGCTTATGGTGGACCTTGGAGATCTGAGAGAGGGAGTGCTACCCGAACGCGCTCCTTCTGTGGCCAAAGAGATGGCTTCCGTACCGGGGATAATCCTGCACGGCGTCGGGGTTAATCTGACGTGTTATGGAGGCGTCATTCCGACCACTGAAAAAATGGAGGAACTTCTGGCCACAAAAGAGGCGATCGAGTCCGTTTTGGGGACCCGGCTTGAGGTCGTGTCAGGCGGGAACTCAGCCAACATATTGATGACCATGGAGGGAAAGTCTCCTCAAGGCGTGAACCAACTGCGGATTGGGGAGAGCATAATTTTGGGAACCGAGGCGGTTAAGAAAACGGTGGTCCCGGGTTGTCATACCGATGCGATTGTCATTGCGGCAGAGATCATCGAGATCCAAAGGAAGCCTTCCAAACCCATCGGCGAGATCGGCATAAACGCGTTCGGCGCGGTGGTTACTTTCCCCGACCGGGGCGTGCGATGCCGGGCGATCTGCGCCGTAGGCAGACAGGACCTCGATCATGACGGCCTGACGCCGCTATACGAAGGGATCGAGGTAATCGGCTCGTCTTCGGACCACATAATAGTTGACGTGGAGGGGGCGACCGGGTTGGAGATCGGCTCGGTCCTTTCGTTCATACCGTCATACGGCTCATTGTTGAAAGCGGCTACGTCTCCGTTTGTCGAAAAGGTGGTGATTTGACTTGGGGTCCGGAGTTCTGCTCGCGGGCCTGTCACCTCACCCCGCCGTTCTCGTGCCGGAAGTCGGGCGCGGTGATGAACGAAAGGTCCGCGCTACCGCAGATTCTTTGTCGCGACTGGGTAAGGAGTTCGCCGCCGCCGGGGCGGACACCCTCGTCATAGTTACCCCCCACGGCCCTGTGTTCAGGGACGCTGTCTCGATACGAAGCGAGAGGACGCACGCAGGCGATCTTTCCGCGTTCGGGGCTCGCGGGATAAGGGTCAGTTTTCCCGACGATGCCGAACTGGTCACAGTTTTGCTGGAAGAATCTGAACGAGCGAAGATCCCCTGCATCTTCTTGGACGAACGGCACAAATCCCGCTACGGGATCGAGTCGCCTCTCGATCACGGAGTCGTCGTGCCGCTTCACTTTGTCTCCCAGGAGGGTTTTGAGGGAAAGGTCGTGGTAGTCAATATCGGTTTTCTTGCTTTGACCGAGCTTTACGAGTTCGGGAGGGCGCTTTCCAGGTCATGCGCGCGTTTGGGCCGCCGGGTAGGCGTTCTGGCGAGCGGCGATCTGTCCCACAGGCTGACACCTCATGCCCCCGCGGGGTACAACCCGAAGGGGGCCCTTTTCGACAGAGAACTCGTCGCAAGTTTGGCTCGTTTTGATGTTCCGGCAATCCTCACCATTGATCCGGACCTGATCGAGGATGCAGGAGAATGCGGATTACGCCCCATCGCGTTGATGTTGGGTACGCTAGATGAGGCGGAGGTGTCGCCGGAAGTGCTTTCCTACGAGGGTCCCTTTGGAGTAGGCTACGCGGTGGCGTTGTTCAGGCCGACCGGAAGGGCTTGCCCTTCCAGGCTGCCCGAGGTTATGGAGCGGAGGAGAAGCAGGATTTCGTCGCTTCGAGCTGAGGAATCGTTCCCCGTGAAGATCGCGAGGCAAACTGTGGAAGGTTACGTGAGGGATGGCAAACCTCCCGCTTTGCCGCCCGACATTCCATCCGAGTTCGCCGAACGGGGAGGCGTTTTTGTGTCTATTCACTCAGAGGGCTCGCTGAGAGGATGCATCGGGACCATCGAGCCCGTAGAGCCCGATATCGCTCACGAAATCGTGTCGAACGCGGTGAGCGCGTGTTCTCGCGATTCGCGATTTTCTCCCGTGGAAGCGGCCGAATTGGACCGTCTCGATTATTCCGTGGATGTGCTTTCGCCGAACCAAGAGTGTACCGAGGGCGAACTAGATCCGAAGGTTTACGGCGTCATATGCAAGAAGGGAAAGAGGACGGGGTTGCTCCTGCCGGACCTTGCCGGCGTAGACACCGTGGAAGAGCAGCTATCCATCGCCAAGCGCAAAGCGGGAATCGGCTTGGGCGAAAAGGGCGTCAGATTGTACAGGTTCACCGTCACCAGGTACCGGTAGTGCCCGGTCTTTCAGGGAGGCGTCGTCGTGAAGGACATGAAGT
The DNA here is from genome assembly GCA_964565305.1 of uncultured Eubacteriales bacterium. Classification (GTDB taxonomy): domain Bacteria; phylum Bacillota; class Sulfobacillia; order Fermentithermobacillales; family Fermentithermobacillaceae; genus DULO01. The sequence continues at coordinate 4,773 of CAZMEF010000011.1, forward strand.
TCCCGGTCGCGCGATTTTGGCGCCCTCTCGATGATCGAAAAATCGCGTGTGGTCTCTGCCCTCACGAGTGCGTACTTAAGCCGGGGGCGACGGGCATCTGCCGTGTCAGGAGAAACGTCGATGGGAAATTCTACGCGGAGAGCTACGGCCTAGTCACTTCTCTGGCCTTGGACCCTGTCGAGAAGAAACCGCTCTTTCATGTCGAACCCGGGGGATGGTTGCTTTCGGTCGGGTCGTTCGGGTGCAATCTGCAGTGCGACTTCTGCCAGAACTGGGGGATCTCCCAGACTGTGCCGCGCTCGCGCTCCTACGCGCCGGAGGATGTGGTTCTCGCGGCCTTGCGTGCCAAAGATGCCGACGACCGCGTCGTGGGATTGGCGTACACGTATAACGAGCCGATCGTAGGGATCGAATTCCTCCTCGATTGCGCCGGGTTGGCCAAGCGGCGCGGCTTACTAAACGTGATGGTAACCAACGGATTCGCTTCAGAACCCGCCTTGCGTGAGTTGCTTCCCTTGGTGGACGCCTTCAACGTAGACGTGAAGGCGTGGGACGATGGGTTCTACAGGAGGATCGCCTTCGGTCGCCTGGAGCCCGTCAAGAGGACTGTGGAGTCGGCTTTGCGGGAAGGGGCGTGGGTTGAGGTCACGTATCTAGTGATACCGGGAGAAAACGATTCGGACGATCAAGTGGACGGGGTATCAAGGTGGCTCGCCGGGCTGTCCAGATCTGTCCCACTGCACCTATCCCGGTACTTTCCCGCGTACAATTCCGAGAGGCCCATGACGCCGCAGTCCACGTTAGAGAGACTCCGGGACGTGGCGCGCTCCCACCTGGACTACGTGTATCTGGGGAACACGGGCGCGGAAGAGGGCGCCACCACCTACTGCCCCGGATGCGGGGAGGTTCTTCTTGAGCGTGGGGGCATGGACCTTCTGCGTTCACGTCTACAAGACGGGCATTGCCCGAACTGCGGGAGAGAGGCAGATCTGATCGGATCTGTTCATCTTCGGAAAAAACATCCAAACCGGTAGCGAACACCGCGAAGGGCTGCCGGTACGCGGCAGCGCATAGCCCTTATCGCGCAGCGCAACACTACTCCTTGGGCACATAAGATATCGCCCGGCCGAAGGAGTGGAAGCTTCTACCATGACGTCCCCCCAAGCCCTTTACGTGGTGGCCTTTTCCGTCTACCTGGTTTTCTTCCTGCTATTTGCAAGATTCTTCATCTGGAAGGTCTACAGCGAGCGAAAGTATTGGAACAGGCGTCCACTGCTCACGCCCGGTTCAATAACGGAGACTGCTTCTTGTTTGGCAAGGCCCGTGCCGTTCATTAGCGTGATGGTCCCCGCCCGGAACGAATCGACTGTCATCGAAAATACCATAGATCACCTGTTGTCGCTCCGGTACCCGCAAGGTTCCTTCGAAATAGTGGTGGTAACCGACGAGAAGGAGGTCTTGGACGCTCAAGAGGAAAGACGAGAACTCGCCGAACTGTCGGCAAGAGTGCTGTCAGGCTCAAGAGAAAGAATCCCAAGCGGGCGCGAGGAGCATTTCCGGTCGGTTATCTTGTCATGCCTTTCGGAATATGCTCTGAAGGAGTACTTGTCCAAAGGCTTTCAGAAGGACTACCCGTCTGGCGCGCCGGAGATGTCATCTCTTCCCGGACCGGTCCGGGTCGCGGTAATACGCAGGATTTCAGAAGCCATCCTCGTTTCGCGGGGCGCTCCGGTCGAAAGCAAGCTGAATGGGATCATAAAGAAGACGTGTTCTTGGCTTTCCGACCTGGACGTCCGTAGAGTGTACCCGGCATGTCTCGCGGTCGCCGTTCCCGTCATAGCCGCTTACGCTGAAACTTGCGACGAACCCAGCCGGAGGGTCCTGGGACGCACCATCCGGCACACAATAAAGGCCAACCACGATCTGACGCAGGATATCGTCAGGCGCATGACCGGCGTTATCGCTAAGCGGGTTTGTCTCGCGGTTCAGAAGGCTTCGCGGACAGGTGAGATTAAGGATAGGATCCAGCGTTCGCTGTTGGAACTCTATCCTACCACGCAGGAAGTGGTGGAACGTTCGCTGTCGGAGCTCGCGAGCTCGTCCGGACAGGTCCCGCTCAAGCACGTTGTAGTCCCCTTCGATTTTGACGGGGTGCTAAACGGTCGGCGCACAGGCTCGTCTGTGCCATCGACCAAAGGCAGGGCGCTCAATTGGGGCATCCGGTATCTCGACGAGAGGGCAGAGGTCGTGGGCTTCTACGACGCGGAGAGCAGGCCCCACAAGGATGTCCTACTTTACGTCGGATATAGGCGGATGTTGGATCCGGACGGATCTCAAGTACTTCAAGGCCCGGTTTTCCAGGTGAGGAACTTCTACCAGATGACCCCCTTTTGCCGCATCGCCGCGCTTTACCAGGCCGTCGCCCATGACTGGTACTTGCCCTGGCTGTTTCGTACTTTGCCGTTTGTGGGCGGAACGAACGTCTTCATCGCCCGCGATCTACTTAGGCAAGTCGGCGGGTGGGACTGTGAGGTTCTCACGGAAGATCTGGAATTCGGTACTAGGGCGTATCTCATGAAAGGGGCCTGGCCGGAATATCTGCCGTACTGCTCCTCAGAGCAGACGCCTCCGACTTTCCGGGCTTTCTTCCGCCAACGGCTGCGATGGGGCACCGGTCACTTGCAGGTGGTGGACAAAGTAGCGCAATACCGGGGGGTTAAGCGCGAAACCCAACGGAAACTTCGAACCAACCTGATCATAAAAGGTCAAGTCGAGTGGGTGCTGTACCAGACGGCTACCTTCGTGCCCCCTGTCGCCATGTTCCTTCATTACAGGAATCTGATGGACGCGTCGCTTGTGCCCGCTACAGGGCAGTGGGTCTTGAGCGGCTTCTCTCTGATCTACTTGGGATTCACCTTCTACGCCTTCGGCCGCTACAAAGAACATCTGGACAGCTCGGCGCGCCCCGAGTCTCTTTTCGGAAAAGTCGGGGTGTATCTGGGGTTGCTTCTGCTTCCGCTTGCGGCGTTCATGTTTCCCGTGCCCTACACAAGCGCGCTGTTCTTAAAGAGCATCGGCAAGGCGCCTAAAGCTTGGGTAAAAACGCCAAGGACCGAGGAATCGAGGGCACTGGGCTAGAAATAGAAACTGTGATCTTTCATAGCTTGGGAGGGAATGGATTTGGCCAACGCAAAGAAAGTAGCGATCATGGGTGCGGCCGGGCGCGACTTTCACAACTTCAACGTCTATTTCAGAGGCAACGACGATTACCGGGTGGTTTTCTTTACGGCGACTCAGATCCCGGACATCGCCGGAAGAAAATATCCTTCTGAATTGGCAGGGCCGGGGTACGAAGACGGCATTCCCATTTACGTTGAATCGGAGCTTCCTGACCTTATCAAGAAGCACGATATTGACGAAGTGGTGTTCGCTTACAGCGATGTGCCCCACGAATACGTGATGCACAAGGCTTCTTTGTGCGCCTCTGTCGGCGCGGATTTCAGGATCATGGGCCCCAAGACCACCATGCTCAAGTCGACCAAACCCATGGTGGCCGTTACCGCCGTCAGGACGGGTGTCGGCAAGAGCCAGACTACACGGCGCGTGGCGGATATTCTGAAGTCAGGTGGCAAGCGCGTCGGAGTGGTGAGACATCCCATGCCTTACGGCGACCTGGTGAGCCAGGCTGCCGAGAGGTTCGCCACTTACGAGGACCTGGAATTCTACAAGTGTACCATCGAGGAGCGGGAGGAGTACGAACCCATAATTGAACGCGGGTTGGTGATGTGGGCCGGCGTGGACTACGAGCGTATCCTTCGGGGAGTCGAGGCTGAATCCGACGTCATTATCTGGGATGGGGGGAACAACGACATTCCCTTCTACAAGCCCGACATACACATCGTGCTCGTCGACCCCCACAGAGCGGGCCATGAGGAACGTTACCATCCGGGTGAGGTCAACCTGAGGATGGCGGGCATCGTCGTGATCAACAAGATGGACACAGCGTCTCCCGAAGGCATCGAACGCGTGCGTGAGAGCATCGAGCGCCTAAATCCGGATGCCGTAGTGGTAGAGGCCGCGTCTCCGATCTTTGTAGACGATCCTTCTGTCATAAGAGGCAAGAACGTCCTCGTGATAGAGGATGGACCGACCCTCACACACGGCGAAATGGCCTACGGCGCGGGAGTTGTCGCGTCCAAGCGGTACAGGGCGCGGTCGCTAGTGGATCCCAGACCGTACGCTGTCAAGAGCATCGCGGACACCTATAAGAAGTACCCGGGGACGGGGACCCTTCTACCCGCCATGGGTTACGGAGACGCCCAGATAAGGGACCTCGAAGAAACCATCCGGAGAACCCCCTGCGACGGCGTTATCGTAGCGACGCCCATCGATCTGGCGCGGATCGCCAAAATAGACAAACCGTGGACGAGGGTGAGGTACGAGTTGCAGGAGATAGGCCGTCCCACTTTGGCCGACGCCATCGAAGAAAAGGCGAAAGCGTCAGGCCTATGGTAATTTCGTAGCGGCCCGCATACGTAAACTTGGAATGGCGATCATTGTAGGTGCCCGTGGAGGCTCAAGCCGTAATTGAATTGGCAAGTAGTGTTCTCGACGTTCATCGTCGTTTTCCTCGCGGAACTCGGCGACAAGACGCAGTTGTCCACCATGGCCTTAGCGTCTACCAAGAAGGCCCCGTTATCGGTATTCTTGGGTTCCGCTTTGGCCTTGGTGCTCTCATCGTCTATCGGTGTGCTCGTCGGCGACACTGTCTATCGCTTCATCCCCCCCGCGGTCCTAAGGTACGCCGCGGGGGCCGGGTTCCTTTTAATGGGGACGCTTATCTTGTTTGGACGCCTCTAGGCAGGTATAATTGACTAACGATGTGCGCCCGTAGCTCAAGTGGATAGAGTGTTGGCCTCCGGAGCCAGAGGTTGCGCGTTCGAATCGCGCCGGGCGCACCACAAGAACTCCGAAAGCATTTTCGTTTGACCTGTTGGAGGTTTGGCCGTGAAAGATGTCACCACCCCCGCGTCAAGGATGGCTTTCTTCGTTGACGGCTGGAATTTCAAGTACGCGACGTATGATTCTTTCGGCATCCACGTGGACTTCGTCAAACTCCTAGAGACCCTTTCGAGCGACAGCATACTCATTCGGGCTTACTACTACACAGGGGAATGGACGACTGACAGCATAGAGCAATACGTCAAGCTGACTTCACCGGCAGACCCCGCGGCCTTAAGAGAGGACCTGGACGGCCAAAGACGCCGGTCCCAGTCTTTTCACAGATTTTTGAACCGGAACGGCTATATGGTCGTCAGGAAACCCCTCAAGGTTTTCGCGGGCGGCGCCATTAAGGCGGACCTCGACCTTGAACTGGCCATTGACATGTTGTCTTTGGTGGACCGGTGTGACAAATATATCCTCGTCTCGGGCGACGGAGATTTTGTGCCTTTGATCAAGGCAGTAGCCCAAAGAGGAGTCCGCATTCAGGTTCTCTCAACCCAGCATCCGGACGCCTACGGCCGCTGCAACTTCAAGGCCGCCGACGAATTGGTGGACGCCGCAGACGAGTTCCTGGAGCTCTACGATCTTCTTCCCAAAATATCGCGGGCGAACATGCCTCAGCGGTAATCTGGGCGGTAGAGCGTCATACCCCTTATGTGGTCCCCCACAACGTCGCCTAAGTGGACCGGGAAGACAGGGCTATCGGCGCACGCGATCGAGTCAAAGATGCGGCTGCCGACCTCCGGGTAGAGACTGTCGATATCCACGGAGGATACAGAAACTTTTGTGCGGCCGTCGCACCACTGCTCGACGAGCTCTGCCTCTATTGAGCACCCGCGCGTCTCGGACTCATCTTGGGGTGAGTTGGCGGAGAGTCGATAGCGAAGAGAGAACTCCCTATCTCCGTCCCTTATCTTCCGCGAGGATTCTTTTATGGTGTGGGGGAAAACCACTAGGACCGCCTCCAAAAAGTGATGATGTGTAAAAGGCAGGTCATAGAGTTCGGGCTGTTCTTTGTGGATTCCCTTGTGGACAAAGCGGATTCGTTCGACAATTCACGACAGACTGTCCGGGTCCGGGATCCGGTAAATGAGGAAAGTTGGCAATGGCAGAGGAATCGGGTTCGCGGAGCACGAGCCCAAGCAGTGCACACGGCGGTGTGACAGGGGAGGCGGTTTTCCTACATGAATCGTCATAGAGTGGCCGAGAGGTCAAAATCCTACACAAACATGCGCGCGGGCCGCGCCTGGATCGCCATAAGCCTCACGGCTGTCTTGTCATTTCTTTGCCTCCATGTGGCTTGTACCCCGAAGCTCTATCTCGATGGGTTCTACCGCGCTTCATCGACCTATGATGAAATCGGCTTTGCGACGGCGGAGATTGTCATTAACAAGGGGAAAATCGCGTCAGTCGAGATTTTGGACTACACCCCGCTTGGTTTAGCCCTTGATTCTGACGCTGGATACGAAGGACGACCGGAGTACAAGAAAGATGTCGAAAAAAGGCTGATCGGCAAGACAGACGCCGCAGCTCTTGATTATCCGGGCGCGCCTCCTTCTTACGGCAAATATAAGGAGGCGGTGGCCTTCGCTTTGGAGAAGGCCAGGAAGGTAGCCGCGACAAGATCCGGGCACTTTGAAGGGACTTTCTTTGGACGTTCAGGGCTCTCTGACCAGGGGGGTTATCAGATCGCCGTCGTGACTATCTTGGAAGATAAGATCACCTCAGTGTTATTGAACGACGTAACCTCCGAGGGGACGACGAAGGATTGGGGCAACTACCCTTATCCTACGGCGGTGTCCGCGAGAGAGGCGATGGCGGAGGCTTTCATCGCTAAAGGAGACGCCGGGGTGGACGGATACTCAGGGGCGACAAGGAGCTCGACAGGTTGGATCGTCGCCGTGAACGACGCTTTGGAAAGGGCGCGAATCCGCTAGACAATATCTTGACATGAAAAGGCGACCATCTTATCTAGGTGGATCGCCTTCACGGTGGAGATGACGGGACAGGAACGGCGGGATAGGGGTGACTCAGATGGCGGCAAAGGTATTGGTCGTTGACGACGAGCCCAAGATCGTGGAGATGATCAAAAAGTTCCTTGAGCGCGACGGGTTTCAGGTCTTGGCAGCGTACGATGGAGTTTCGGCGCTGAATTTGGCCCGCGCCGAGGGGCCGGACCTGTTGATCCTCGATGTTATGCTGCCGAAGGTGAACGGCATGGAAGTCTTGCGCCGCCTGAGAGACGCGGGGGATCAGGTACCCGTACTGCTGCTCACGGCGAGAATCCTGGAAGAAGACAAGATCGTCGGGCTGAATTTAGGCGCGGACGATTATGTCACCAAACCCTTCAGCTTGAAGGAACTGTCTTTGAGGGTGAAAGCCATCTTGCGGCGTGCGAGCGCAACCGCGTCATCAAAAGTCCTGACTGTGGAAGAGCTCGAACTCGATCCCGAAAAGATGGAGGCGCGCGTCGCCGGGCGCAAAGTTGAACTGACAAAGACCGAATTCGGGATCCTTTTCGCTTTGTTTTCGCGCCCGGGCAAGGTGTTCACGAGGGAGGAACTGCTGAACCTAGTGTCGGGCGATATCTACGAGAGCTACGAAAGGACTATCGATACCCACGTTTGGAGCTTGCGCAGGAAGATCGAACCGGACCCGTCAAGACCCAAATACGTTGTCACGGTCTTCGGCGTAGGGTACAAAGGCGGGGGACGCGTTTGAACAAAGTCAGACCGAGGCTGATACTCGAATACATTTTGGTGTGCGCGTTCGGCGTTAGCCTCGTTTGGATGGGGGCAGTTTGGGCCACCGGGGCTACTTTCCGGGGCTATGTTCGCGGGCAACACGTCCGAAGGACGGCCGCCCTCGTCCCGGTACTGGAACGGTACTACGAGTTGACAGGCGGTTGGGACGGCGTGGGCGTATTGCTCCGCATGCCCACTTCGGGTATGGGGCAAGGCAAGGGGCGTTACGGCTTATCAGACAACGACCAAGGCTCCGAACGGATAGTCCTCTTTGATTCGCAGGAGCGCTTGGTGTTTGATAGCGCCGCGGGCTTCATTCCCCTTGAGCGTGACGCGCTGACCCAGGCGGCGAGCATTTACGTCAATGGGTTCGTGGTGGGCTCGGTCCTTGTGACCGACCTTTCCTCGTACGGGGCGATGGGCACTTTAGAGAACGATTTCCTATCCAGGGTCCGCCTCGCTCTCCTGGGCGCGGGGGCCGTATCCATTCTGGTGGCGTGGGGTCTGGCGACGAGGTTGTCCAAGGGTATCTCTGATCCCATAGAGAATCTGCGGCTCGCGTCGTCGCGAGTGGCTCACGGCGAGTACGGGCACGAGGTTCAGGATTCACCGGGTGCTCCTTCTGACATCAAAGAGCTGCTCAGTTCTTTCAACCACATGTCGCGTGAGCTTGAGAAGCAAGAGGAGACCAAACGCGATTTTCTTCGCGACGTGGCGCACGAGGTGCGGACGCCTTTGACTATCATCAAGGGAAACCTTGAGGCCATATCTTTGGGAGTGGCGAACCCCGACGCGGAAACGCTCGGGGTCATGACAGACGAAGTCACGAGACTCGAGGGCCTACTAGGCGGGCTGGACCAGCTAGATACGGTTCGCGTTCTGCCGGAAGTGAAACTAAGCCCGGTCTCACCATTGGAGTTGGTTCAGAAGGCAATCGCTTCCGTTCAAGCCGTGGCCTCCTCTCGAAACATCGAGTTGACGCAAGAAGTCCAAGAGGGATTGCCCGTGGTGCTCGCGGACACCGGCGAAGTGCGGCAAGTGTATTCCAATCTTCTTTCCAACGCCTTCCGGTACACCCCTGACGACGGAAGGATCTCCCTCACAGCTAAAAAGAGTACAGATGGCGTCGAGTTCACCGTTGAAGACACGGGCCCCGGCATCACCGCCGAAGACCTGCCGAAGGTGTTCGACCGTTTCTTTCGCGGCGACCGCTCTAGAGCCCGGGCGACCGGCGGTTCTGGGCTCGGCCTTGCCATTGCCAAGCGAGCGATCGAGCGTCAAGGCGGACGCATATGGGTCTGTAGCCCGTCGGGGGAGGGGGCGAGTTTCCACTTCACTTTGCGTGAAGCGCGAGACACTCCGGCTTCCTAGCCCCAAACCTTGTGCTATAATCCAGTAATGAAGTACTCTCGAAAGGGTGGGTTCATCCAGAATGGCAAAAGTTACGGTAGATAAGGATGTCTGCATCGGATGCGGGCTTTGCGCTGACCTTTGCCCGAACGTGTTCGTGCTTGGAGACGATGGCAAAGCCGACGTCGTAAGCGACGCCGCGGCTGAAGCCGAACTTCCCTGCGCCCAAGACGCCGCTTCGTCTTGCCCGACCGAAGCCATCAAAGTCGAGGAGTAGAGCGCCGCTACCTAAGCAATTCAAGAGCGAAGATGCCAGGCCGGCGCGCCCGACCTGGCATTTCACTGTGGAAGTGTCATAAATCTAGGAGGGTCATAAATGACAGATGCCAAAAGGGTACACGAAGAGTCGTTCGTGATAGACGGCCACTGCGACACAATCCTCACTGTCATGGGACGTTCATTCATGGGGCAGAAACCCCGGGATTTCTTTGAGCGGAACGAGACGGGGATGATCGACCTTCCTCGCTTAAAGGAAGGCGGGGTCACCTGCCAGGTGATGGCGGCTTACATAGAAGACCAATACAAACCCACGCGATCGGCCAGGCGCTGCCTCGAGCTTCTCGACGCCATCTACGCCCTAACCGAACAATCTGACGAACTCATCCTTGCCACAAAGGCTTCGGATATCGAGGAGGCTAAGGCCAAAGGCAAGGTTTCCGTCCTCATGAGCATTGAAGGCGGCGAGGCCGTGGAAGGCAGTTTGGCGCTTCTGCGGGGGTTCTATAAGTTAGGCGTGAGGGCCATCGGTCTAACTTGGAACCAGCGCAACGACATCGCGGACGGCGTGGGCGAAGGAGCGGCGGGCTCAGGCCTCACGGACTTCGGCATCTCCCTTATTAAGGAGATGGACCGGCTGGGCATGCTTGTCGACGTATCCCACCTTTCAGACTCTAGCTTTTGGGCTCTCGACAAGATAGCAGAAAGGCCGTTCATCGCGTCTCACTCAAACGCAAGGTCCCTTGCTTCGCATCGCAGGAACCTATCAGACAAGCAGATTGAGGCTCTCGGTAAAAAAGGCGGAGTTATCGGGGTCGTGTTCGCTCCCGGATTCGTCGACGACAACCCGGACAATGTGTCTGTGCAGCGCCTTTGCGATCATGTAGACCACATCAAGGGGATCGCCGGCATTGACCACGTAGGTCTCGGTTCCGACTTCGACGGGTACATGGCTCTTCCGGGCAAACCTACTGTGGTTAAGGATGCCTCCGAGTTGCCCCAGATCACGTCGGAACTTTTATCGCGCGGCTACAAAGAGGAAGAGGTTAAAAAGGTGCTCGGCGGCAACTGGCTCAGAGTGTACAAAGAGGTCATCGGATAGTCCAGATACATCGGGGCCGGTTCCGGAGCGGAACCACAATGGATGTCCACCGCGTTCTTAGCGCTACGGTTCGAACGCCGCCGCTCCGGCCGGCTCTTTCTGCGGTTCTGTCTCCGTTCCGGCTCCGCTCAGGCTCCGCCTTGGCTCCGTCTTTGCTCCGTCTTGGCTCCGTCTGAGTTAGGCTCTTCCGTATTCAGTACACTCGGCCATAAGCCTGGTGTATCGAAAAGCAGTCTTAATCAGACGCGCGATTGCTCCCGTAGGATCCTCCTCGACAAAGTTCGCCATTACTGCCAAGGCTATTGGCCGGTCATTGGGGTAGAAAATGCCCGCTTCCACCGCCACGTGGTCCAGTCCGCCCGGTTTGTTGATTCGCCTTATCGAAGCGGGCAATCCCTGCGAGAACCCGCCACCCTTTTCTAACGCGAGCATCGCAAGGACGTCGCGGCTCACCTCGTCGGGTATTTCCTGGCGCAGTTCGATCTTGGATACTAAAGACGCCAGTTCACGCGGCGTAGACACATTTTCGTCTCCTCGCTTCACGGCCTCCGCGTCCATCATCTTCCGTCGCAGAAGGGTTTTGGTGAGACCAAGGGACCTGAGAAGCGTGTTGACGTATTCCATCCCCGACAGGTCAATGCATGCGTTTGTGGCGTCATTGTCCGAGAGCGCGATCATCAGTGTGGCGAGATCCCAAAGCGACAACTCAACCGGGTGCCGGAGCATGGACAGGATTCCACTCCCGCCTACCTTGGGCAGGTCAGAGGTGTTATGCCGAGATTGCCAGTCTAGTTCACCTGCGTGTACCTTGGTCGCGAGCGCAAGCAAGATGGCTATTTTGATGGTACTTGCTGTGGGAAAGACCACATCCTCTTGATGATGTGCCGTCCTGCCCGAAGACAGATCCGCGATGGAGTAACCCATCACGCCGACTATCGAGCAGCACGCGTCCAATTCTGAGGTCATGCTATCCCAAAGAATATCAGCGGAGGTGCGGTTCGAGTTAGACATTGCCACGACTCCCTTCCAAACCTATGCAATCTAGTTTTTGTACCTGTTCAGCACCGTATTGTCGACCATCTGGCCTAGTGTCTTCGTGGTGAACACTTTTCCTCTGCATGCTAGTATGAGTTTTTTGATGTCCTGTCGCCTTACAGAGAACCCGCGTCCATCAATGCATGCAATCACCTCAAACTTGGGGACATCCACTCCTTGCATGCTAATCTCGCTCAGGTGTTGCACCCTCGTGATCTTATCGCGGGCAGTTCCACTGTCTTCACACATTTTCGCTTCAATGACAGCAGATGGATGAAACTTGTCGGGAACAAGAAAGTCTGGTGCTTGGTCGAACCCTTGAACCCGTTCAGCTTTTTTCGTCCGGTAAAACGGGATTCCGGCACTAGACAGTCTTTTTTGCACGAGCGACTCCAGGTGATCACCAATCACTTCTGACACCGAATCCCTGTGCCCTGCAAATGGTCGGCCCAGGAAGCGCTCATAAAGCACCATAGCGTATGGTACCCCCGCCTGGGAAGCCGAAAACAGTCCGTCCGCTCCCGAGGCAGTGTCAAACTTGTCCAGGCGATGAAGTCCGTCCTGGGTGATCTCATTAGGTGCGTGATGAATGAGTTCGCATCCTGCTTTGATAAGAGACTTGACACCGTTCTCTGTGCCGCTTGTCATGCGAACGGGCGAATCGGGGTTCAAGCGTATGTGCCGATCTAGTCCCCGTGCGAACTGTTCAGTGACGATCGTTCCGGTGCGCTGCGTGGCCATGTAGGCCCACTCAGACGGCGTGAAACCAAGAATTGACCTGAACACTATGAGAGACAACGGGCAGGTTTCCAAGGCATTTAGGACCGCCTCTTCGGTTACCTCGCGGAAGCTTCTTGTGTGTCCACTAAGTGCCTCATACCCGCGCTGAAACGCAATGGGATCAAGGAAGCCATCTCCGCGCGGCATCACCATGAAGCCAGATTGAAGTGAGCCACAGATGTCTTCGGCAAAAGTGTCAAGCCCTTGTTCTAGAGCCTCTTGCGAAGATAGAAAGGGGTGGGCAGGGGTAGTGCTCATCCTGATGCCTCCTTGCCAAGCACTGGCCGCGCTTCGTGAAGATACGAGTTCCACCGCTCAATCATGTATTTCTCGATTTCATCTAGCTTTGCGTTTGTGGGGCGATCATTATCCCACTGAACTCCTAGGTCATGGATGGCATCCATGGTGAGGTGCCCCAAGGCGATGCATCTTAAGTCTCCATCGCTCGGAATGAGCCCCGCCGCCTCGAGCAGTCGTTCATCTCGCTTCACACGACCATTTAGAGGAACGCCGACGCCATCTTTGATGGCCTGTCGGGTTTTCCGACACACGAATACGGAGTCGATTACTGAGGATTCCGTACCATTGATATGAACAGACGCACTCATCTCGCCGGGGCACGGGAGGACTTCACTACACGCAAGGCCCGTGTCTAGGATAGCCATAGCGATTGGGTAGTAGGCGTCAAGGGAGTTGTGGTGATACGTGAAAGCGAAAGGGGCTTCGGGCTTCAAGGCGTCACAAAAGACTCCGAAAACTTTCGATAACCCGGCTGCAAAATCAGCAACATCGCGCCCCATGTGGGCATTTTCCGTCAGCTCGTCGAGGCTACGCGTGCTTGACTTGGAGAAACAAGGGTGGTCGTTATTCGCCAAACGGCGAAGCCACACATAACAGAAATCCATCAACTCCGCATACTGAACGTTTGCCAGATATGGCGGGTCTGTGAAGACTGCGTCCAACGATTCAGAAAGCAATGTTGCTTTCGATGAGTCCCCGCACCTCAAGTCGATTGTCTTCTTGCGTCCAGAAACAGAATGCTCCCCTATTCTTTCCCCGGACGTGAATACCACCTGTTTGCGATCAGCCTTCCACTTGGTCTCGAATGGCCGTTCGCAATATTTTTTGGCCCTGCGATACTTTCCGACAATGTTTCCCCAGCCGCCGCTTCCGATGCTGGGCCCACCGGATCTTGCGCTTAGGCCCAGAAGGTTCGACTCACATTGAACTAGTCCCACAGGATATCCATGTATTGAGAACACATCAAGCGACTTAAGGGCAACGGCGTCGTACCTGCAAAGCATGTTCTGATAGCGCAGAAGGTCGGAAAGGTTAGTGATCAGCGCACGTTTGACTCTAGGGTTGGAGCATGTAGCGATGATCCGTGAAGACAACTCAAGACCCAACAGCTGTCGGTAGTTGAACATTTCCCGGTAGAAACGGTATCCCCACCTTTGCAGCCGACTAGACTCTTCCCCGGGTGGGATTTCGTCATCTGGCACAAACAGGGGCTCCAGGTCATTCAGCAGTGCCTCGGCACTGTGGTACTTATCCAAGTCCGACGCATCGGGTTTTTTGAAGTATCGTCCATGGTGCTGAGTTCGACAAGCAGGACAGTAGTATTCAATGGCCACCATCCTGTGCTGAGGCGGTCCCTGTTCCGGTGACGGAAACCGATTCACCATCCTGCATGTGGGACACTGGAAGCGACCCCGATTAGTGAGGCCTGCGACCCGCAGCGCCGCCCCGCATGCGCGGCAAGTCCCCGGATGCTTACGGTCATCAACTTCGTTCAGACCGCCGCACGAACTGCAAATGATGACGTTCTTGGGATGCCTTCCTCGGGAAGCAAGGAGGTAGCCTGGGAACAGGTCCACCGTTTGCCCGCACGCGTTACACATGCCTTGTTTGACCCATATGAAGTATTTGACTTTCGCTTGCGGATTGCCGCAGCACTCACATTTGGTTGTGTATAGCGTCCCGATTTGCCGCAATAGATGATCAGTTAACTCTGCGCAAGCAGTATCGTATGCTTCGATATCTAGGGATTCCAGCTCTTCCCGAACCACCCAATACGCCATCTGATTGATGTCGTAACCGAGAACGTTGCATCCGAGTCGATTAGCTTCAATAAGCGGAGTTCCGCCTCCCATGAAGGGATCGGCCACAACTAGTCCAGCCAGATCATGCGATTGGAAATAGGTATCCCGTAGATCCCCTTCCGCAAATTCCGAAAGGAGAAGTGAACGGAATAAACTCCCTGGCCGACGAGCGAACCATTTGTGGACGCCGATTACGGGCCGGTAGCTTTGCTGAATCTGTTTTTCTCTGTGGGCCTGCGAAGCAACGAAAGCCACGTCGAATGTGCGTTCAATCATCTGGGCGTCTCCTTCCGGTTCCCTCAATGGTTTTCCATTACCTCGTTCCGATGTCCTCTTTAATATGATCACGGACGTTCTTGGGATGGCGGTTGTCGCAGTGGATCCAGAAGTCCGCGGTTTTTGAGCCAACACGACCTGCCGCGTCGGGCATTCCAGGCCGACGGCACCCGCCCTGTCGGTCATATCAGAGCGACGCGGTGTGTCGGTCATTCTGGGCCAACGCCGCCTGCCGCGTCGGTCATTCCAGGCCGACGGCACCCGCCCTGTCGGTCATTTCAGAGCGACGCGGTGTGTCGGTCACTCCGGGCCAACGCCGCCTGCCGCGTCGGTCATTCCGGGCCGACGGCACCTGCCCTGTCGGTCATTTCAGAGCGACGCGGTGTGTTGGTCATTCCGGGCCGACACCAGGGGGGTCCCAGCCGGCCGGGGCGTGAGTGCAGGGCAGAGAACGCCTTTCCAGAATAGGGCGTTGCGGTTACGTGGAACTCAGGCGATCATATGATCAGTCCTATTGATAGGCGAAAGCCGGACGGGCGAACCGTCGGCATTTG
>CAZMEF010000011.1:20095-22344 GCA_964565305.1 uncultured Eubacteriales bacterium
ATATGATCAGTCCTATTGATAGGCGAAAGCCGGACGGGCGAACCGTCGGCATTTGAGAAGAGGGCCGGACGTACGCTTTAGACAGAGAGGGTCAAAGGATCAAAGCACCAAAGCACCAAAGCACCAAAGCACCAAAGCACCAGAGCATCAGAGCACCAAAGCATCAGAGCACCAGAGAACCAGAGCACCATAGGTCTAACCGGAGGCTTGAAGAACATGTCGTATCCCTCGCGAACGGAGCGCCGGAAGGGTCGCGTTCCGGCGTGGCCGTTTCTGAGCTTTGCGCTCCTGTGCGTCGCCTTGGCCGTTCTGCTTGGGCCTTCCTTTACATACATAAGGCCTTCCGCGTCAGACAAGCCGTCTTTCATCTACCGCGGCGAACCGCAAAGGTTCCCGCTTATTATGGAAGGCAGCGAAGCGTACTTGCCGTTTTCCTTCGTCAAGGAAACAGTCGACCCGGACGCCTTCTGGGATGAAGGGCAGGTCGTCGTGACCACAAAGGACAAAGTGGTGAAGATGCGGACCGACTCTACTACGGCGTACGTAAATCAGAACCCAGTGGATCTTCGCCTGCCCGTGATCCAGGAGGGCGGCGAACCATACATTCCGGCATCAACGCTCATGTTCTTGTACCCGTTGAGTTTGTCAGTCTTTCCAGAAATCGGGATAGTTCAAGCTAAACGCACCGACATTTGGGTGATGTCCGGCACGGTGAAGCAAGGCGCTATCCTCCGATTGCGGCCATCTTCTTTGGCCCCCAGGCTGGGCAACCTCGAAGTCGGAAATGAGGTTGAGGTATTTCAAATGGACGGCAATTGGCTTCGAGTCGAGTCGTCTACCGGACTCTACGGTTTTCTGATGGCGCGCGACGTGACGGGGATCGAATCCCGGGCTCCCAAGGTTACCGGACCCGAACCTTATGTCCCCGTCCCGATATCCGGCCGCGAGGTGGGTTTGGTCTGGGAGCAGGTGGATAGGCGCACGCCCGATCCGTGGACGCTCCCGGAAATGCCGGGGCTAAACGTAGTGTCCCCGACGTGGCTGCATTTAGGGGAAGAGCCCGGCCAAGTACTGAACTACATCGATTCCCGCTACGTTGATTGGGCTCACGGAAGGGGCTACCAGGTTTGGGCGCTGTTCTCGAATTCATTTGAACTCGAACGTACGAGAACCATGCTTCGGGATTCGTCCCTTAGAGACAAGGTGGTTTCACAAATCCTTCTGCTTTGTCAGATGTACTCCCTCGATGGGATCAACCTGGATTTTGAGAACGTGTATGCCGAGGACGCACAGTACTTCACTCAGTTCGTCAGAGAGTTGGCTCCGCTCTTACACCAAGAGGGGCTGACGGTTTCAGTCGACGTCACGGTCAAATCCATGAGCCCCACCTGGTCCATGTGTTATGAAAGAGCCAAACTTGCGGGCGCGGTGGATTACGTCATGCTTATGGCTTACGACGAGTTTTGGGCATCGTCGCCCGTAGCGGGGCCCGTTTCGTCGATCCCCTGGACCGAGTGGACCATACAGACCACGCTCAAAGAAGTTCCAGCCGAAAAACTAATCCTAGGCGTTCCGTTCTACACACGGATATGGAAAGAGACCACATCTGAAGGCAGGGTGACCGTGACGCAAGGAGCGTACGGTATGAAGAGCACCCAAGAATGGCTTCTGCGGGAAGGGTTGACCCCCGTTCCCGACGCGGAGACAGGGCTGTCTTACGCCGAAAAACGGATCGGGCAGGAAAACTACAGGGTATGGATAGAAGATTCTGATTCGATGCGATCGCGGACCGGCCTTGCCAGAAAGTACGACCTTGCGGGCATTGGAGCGTGGCGCAGGGGTTTCGAGACTCCCGATATATGGGATGTCATCGAGGAGTACACGAGATAAACTCTTGGGAAGGTGACAAACGTGAGTTCATTCAGTGACTGCGATGAAGGGCTTTTGTATCTTGACGGCGTGATAGAGGAAATAGGAGAGGACTTGGGCTCCCTTGCGAAGCTCATCTGGGAGTATGCCGAAGTTGGCCTTAAGGAAACCCGATCCTCCAAGGCTCAATCGGATTACTTGGCTTGTGAAGGGTTCTCTATCAATACGGGTGTGGCCGGCATGCCGACGGCATTTGTGGCGGAATGGGGAACGGGTTCTCCGGTGCTTGGGTTCCTGGGCGAGTTTGACGCTTTGGCAGGCGTCTCCCAAGAAGTGAGTCCTGTCAGGAAGCCGAGAACCGAAGGCGGTCCCGGCCACGG
>CAZMEF010000012.1:0-5301 GCA_964565305.1 uncultured Eubacteriales bacterium
CGTAGTATAAGGGTAGCCGGCCGTAAAGTGCGGTCGCTTCCTCCACCACCCTTGTTATGGCCCAAGTGAACAACAGGACCAACATGACCAAGATGAAAGTGATGGTGACCAGAGCCGAGCGCGCTCTACTCAACCCGGCTTTCTTGGACAGTACCGACACGATAGGATCCAGTATGAAGGCCAAAAGGACCCCTATAATGAACGGGAGCATGAAGGGGATGAGGTAGCGAAAGAATAGCAAAATCGCTGCCACCAACAAAACCACGTAGATAGCGCTCTTCAACGTCACCCGCGTGCCCTCCGATTAGGACCGTGTCAACATCGTATGAATGAACCGCAGCAAAAGCGTCCCGGACCCTGTGAACAGAAGACTGTCGAACCTGTCCAGGATTCCCCCGTGTCCTGGGATCACTTTACCCGAATCCTTCGCTTTGCAGAATCTCTTGAAAAGGGATTCGACCAAGTCGCCCATCTCCGCGAAGATTCCGAGCAGAGTGCCAAAGCAGATGGCAACGGGAAGATCGATCCCGGTGAAGCCGGACATAGCCCAGCCCGCGAGGGCGGCGGCAAGCACTCCGCTTCCCGCTCCTTCCCAGGACTTGGACGGACTTATGTCCGGAGCCATCTTAGTCCTCCCGAAGGAACTACCGCCGAGGTAGGCGCCTACATCCGTCGCCCAAGTCGTAATAAGGGCGAAAATCGCCCACTCCCGGCCGCCCTCTCCCATTCTCAACAAACCGAGGGCCCCGAGAAGGCACCCCAGATACAGCACTCCCGAAACCCCGTAAACGCCCGACGGCACGTTTCTCTTGACCACCGACGCCCCCAGAAGGAACAGCGACGCGACGACCGTAGCCAGAAACAGCGTTAGCGGTTCGCCGGAGCACCCCGAAACGGCCGTCACCGTCGCTGCGGGGATAAACGACGGGTGCACGACTATTCCCGCCCGTTCCAATAAAGATCTATACTCCCACGCCCCAAACAAGGAGACGAGAGCGATAATGACTATGAAATACGGCCCCCCCGCGTAGAACGCCAACCCCACGACAGGGGCGAACACGAAAGATGAGAGCGTGCGCTGCAAGAACACCCGGAACGTCACCCTCTCTTGTCTGAAACATCACCGAACCTTCTCTTCCGGTTGGAATACTCGGATACAGATTTAAAGATGTCCACCGGTCCGAAATCGGGCCATAAAACGTCTGTGAACACGAACTCGGCGTACGCCGACTGCCAGAGAAGAAAGTTTGAGATTCGCATTTCACCAGATGTGCGCACGATCAGATCGGGGTCCGGTACGGACGGCGGAGCGTACAAGAACCGGCGAAATGTCTCCTCGTCAATGTCGGCATCTTTGTGTATCCTCACTGATTCGGCCATTTTCTTGGCCGCGTCTATGATCTCCTGCCTGCCCCCGTAGTTGATCGCGAGCAATACTGTTAGCCGGTCCCCGCCCCGCGTGTCTTTCTGCGCCTTCTTGAGGGCCTCCACTACGGGCAAGGGCATATCCTGCCACCTTCCGATGGGTAGGAGACGTACGCCCTGTTCGATCAGTTCCGACTTGTCGCCGTTGGCGTAGTCGGACACAAGTTTCATTAGAAAACGTACTTCATCCTGAGGACGACGCCAGTTCTCAGAGGAAAACACATAAAGAGTGGCATATTTCACGCCCAGAGCGGACAAAGCCGGCAAGCACCGGCGCATAGACTCCACCCCGGCTCTGTGGCCCTCGTTCCGAGTCAGGCCCCTTTTTTCGGCCCATCGTCCATTGCCATCCATGATGAAACCGATATGAGAAGGGATTCTGCCCGAAAGGGCCCGCTTGAGCCACTTCTCTTCGTTTGCCTGATCCAGTTCAAGGGACAACGTCTACACTTCCATGATCTCTTTCTCTTTGGCACTTGTCAGATCATCCACAAGTTTTATGTACTTGTCGGTGAGTTTTTGCACCTTGTCCTGGATCTTCCGCGACAGATCTTCGGAAATCTCCTTGTCCTTTTCGGCCTTCTTGATCTCTTCGTTGATGTCGCGCCTTACGTTCCGGACCAGGACCTTCTGCGATTCGGATTCTTTGCGGACGGTCTTCTGGATCTCTTGACGCCTTTCACCAGATAGCTGCGGCAGAGTCAATCTGAGGATGTTGCCGTCGCTCACGGGCATGGCCCCTAGATCGGCCTTTTGTAAACTTTTCTCGAGGGTGGACAACATCTTCTTGTCCCACGGCTGGATAACAAGGGTCCGCGGCGGCGCAACCCCAATTGTGGCGACTTGACTGATGGGCGTTGGAATCCCGAAGTAATCGACCGAGACCCGTTCCAGAATGGCCGGTGTCGCTCTACCCGCTCTTGTCGAGGATAACACTTTTTTGTACGCGTCCATGATCTTTTTCATGCGGTCTTCTGAATCCGTAAGAACGCTTCGCTCGTCCATTTTACTCCCTCCCGACGAAAGTGCCCACTTTCTCGCCCCTTACCGCTTTTTCTATGTTGCCATAAACATCCATGTCAAATACTATCAACGGTATCTTGTTGTCCATGCAAAGCGTCGTCGCAGTGGCGTCCATGACGTGAAGGCGTTTCTGGATCACTTCCATGTAGTCTAATTGTTCGTACTTCACGGCGCCGTGGTTCAGGTTCGGATCACAGTCGTACACCCCGTCTGTGCCCTGTTTCGCCATGAGTATGACGTCGGCCCCTATTTCCGCCGCACGCAGCGCCGCGGTCGTATCTGTGGAGAAATAGGGGTTGCCGCTTCCAGCTCCGAAAATCACAACGCGCTTTTGCTTCAGATGATGTATGGCTTTACGGCGGATGTACGGTTCTCCGACTTCCCGCATGTCGATCGCCGTCATGAGCCTCGTATCCAAGTTGATGCGCTCAAGCCTCTCCTGAAGGGCCATGCAGTTCATGACGGTTGCGAGCATCCCCATGTAGTCTGAGGTAGCCCTGTCCATGCCCTGGGACTCGCCTTTGGCGCCACGCCAAAAGTTACCGCCGCCGACAACGAGAGATGCCTCGACGCCCAGGTCAACCAGACTTTTCACCTGTTTGGCGATCGTTTCCATTTTGGAAAGCGCAAGCCCAAACCCCTGGCTGCCGGACAAAGCCTCCCCTGAAAGCTTAAGAACGATCCTCCGGTACTTGATTCCTTCCGCCGCCACTTCGGCGCTCACCTCCCATTCAAAGTACCGGGCGTCCCGCCCTATTCTCCGAGAGCCAGTCGGGAGAACTTCGCGACTACAATGTTCTCTCCCAAGACGGCGATTTTCTCCGCGATGACATCTTTGACCTTTTTGGAATCATCCCTAATGAATGGCTGTTCCAAAAGACATGCGCGTTCGTAAAACTTGGCCAGGCGACCCTCGACGATCTTGTCTAAAATCGCTTCCGGCTTTCCTTCTGCGCGGGCTCTTTCCTTTTCGACTGCCTGTTCACGCTCCATCTGTTCCGCCGGAACCTCTTCTTTGCTTACCCAATCGGGCTTCGCCCACGCGATGTGCATCGCTATTTCTTTGGCAAGTTCCTTGAAAGGATCGGTTCTTGCCACAAAATCGGATTCGCAGCGCAGCTCCACCAACACGCCGACCTTGCCGTTGTGGTGAATATAGGATTCCACGAGCCCTTGCTCCGCGGCGCGGGTGGCTTTCTTGGCGGCCTGAGCGAGTCCCTTTTTCCGAAGATAATCGATGGCCTTTTCCATATCGCCGTTGACTTCTACCAGGGCTTTCTTGCAGTCCATCATACCGGCGCCCGTCCGCTCCCTGAGGGTGCGAATGGCCTCGACAGTGACTTCACCCATTAGCGTCATTCCTCCTGAACCTGTACTCCCTGCTTACCTTCGAGTACCGAATCTGCCATCTTGCCCGATATCAGCTTGACGGACCTGATAGCGTCGTCGTTCCCCGGGATGATGACGTCGACTTCGTCCGGATCGCAGTTAGTGTCCACAATCGCGACGATGGGGATGTTGAGACGCCTCGCTTCCAGGGTCGCGATGCGTTCTTTCCTGGGATCCACTACGAATAGCACATCGGGCAGTTCCTGCATCCCTTTGATGCCTGAGAAGTATTTCTCGAGCTTTTCCTTCTCCTTCATCAAGAGAGCCGCTTCTTTTTTCGTTAGCCTTTCGAGGTACCCGCTGGTCTCCCACTCTTCCAATTCGATCAGGCGCTGGATGCGCTTCCTGATGGTCACGAAGTTCGTCAGCGTGCCGCCCAGCCAGCGCTGGTTCACGTAATACTCTCCCGCGCGTTTGGCCTCTGTCTCGACAGCTTCCTGCGCTTGCTTTTTCGTGCCAACGAAAAGCACCCTGCCCCCGCTTTGCGCTATGTTGCGCACGAAAGCGTAGGCGTCTTCAATCATGCGGACCGTCTTCTGCAAGTCGATGATGTAGATGCCGTTTCTTTCGATGAAAATGTAGGGCTTCATCTTGGGGTTCCACCTGCGGGTTTGGTGTCCGAAATGGACGCCGGCCTCGAGCAGTTGCTTCATTGAAACAACAGGCAATAGAGACACCTCCATGGTTTTTACCTCCGCCGACTTCTACGGAACCGTCACTCGATGACGAGCACCATACGGTTCCTCAGACGGCGTGTGTTGTCTTTTCGACTTAGGGTAGTATACCACATGGCAAGACATCACGCGCCACGGATGTCAAGTACCTTTCCTTTAGTCGGGTGGCTCAGGTTTCCTTCCTCTCCGTCGCTGCCCGCTTTCCTCTTTTCCGAGGGAGTCTGGTAGAAAGCGTTTCCCCCGGTCGACTCTCCGTCCATGTTGTTTTCGCTCTTGGGGGGCTCGTTCACCGACCGCGATCTCTCCATCATCTGCCGCCGGAAAAGATCTGACTGGTCGGCTATCTGAGATTCTCCTTGCCGCCCGTGAGACGCTACTATCCTGGCTACGTCCGCGGACCTTGGCAGTCCGCTTATGGCCTCGATGGGCTTCATCTAGATCACCCCTGCTCTAAAACCCTCCGCAGACGACGTGAAGACCGTTTCCGACATGCCCAAGAGGACGCGGGTGTCGGCAAGAACGCGTTGCGCCCTGAAATACCCCGGCGTCATCCCTTTCATGTGTTCCTCTAGGAGAGAAAGGCGCCCCCTGAGAGACTTCTCCCTCGATTCAAGCGAAGCTCGCATTCGTTCCACACGCACTTCATCGTAGCCGCTTCGCGCGCCCAAACGTGCGCCCGGGCGAACGGCCCTGGCCAGTTCATCGCGGACATCCCGGAGATCCATAAGCAACTTGGCCTGAAGACGCCTGTGCTTTGGGCTTATGCCTGTTTCTATCACGGTGGGCATGC
>CAZMEF010000012.1:5311-9723 GCA_964565305.1 uncultured Eubacteriales bacterium
CATAGGGCTGCCCACGGCGTAGGCCGATACCCCGATTCGGGCGCGCGTCTGGCCCCCTACTATCCTTCCGTGCTCGCCTGTAACGACGACGTACGCTTCCGATTCAACCACGCTGTGGATTATCCCGTCGGACACGGTCACAGGCCCCACGGACCGGAGGACCGAGTTTTCGCAGAACCTGCAGAAGATACCGCCGCGTGACTCTGCAGCCCCCGAGCCGATGACACCGCCCTTGACCGCCAAATCCCCGCCTGAAAAAGTGCAGCCCGACACGGTGCCGTGAACGATCAGGCATTGTCCCGCCGACACAGAGAAACCCGATGCCACGCTACCTTCGACTGTTATGTCGCCCGGAAAGTCCAAGTTGCCTGTCGCCTTCGATATGTCCCCCGCAATTGTGACGTGATCCATGACCCGAGGCACCCCGTCGTCCACATAAGGCACTCCGCCCCTTCGCGCGAGCAGCGCGTCACCCTTAGCGGAAACCTCAGTGGTCTCGGATTCTCGAAGCACGGAGCGAGGGTCCCACCCGGACATCTTTTTGCCGGTCACTCCCAAAACGGTCTCATCCTTGGGCATGTTGCGAACAAAACTCAGTACATCTCCGGGCCTAACCACGCCTCTCGCCATGAGCGAGCGCCACTTCCCGGCGAACGACCCGTCGACGGTCACTTTTGGCTCGGGGCGGCCGACGGATGAAGGGAACCTGAAGACCGCCGCCGGCGAAGGAACGGCGCGTTCGCCGGACCGTTCAAGACTCCCGGTGCCCCACGCCACCTGGTGGATCCTGCCGCGCGTCCCGGAGATGGCTTCCAAGAGCGCCTCCGTGGAAACGCCGTGCACCACGCCGCGGCTTTCCAGAAGCGCCTCCAGACCCCTTATGTCAAGTTCCACCCCGTGAGGAAGGATCATAAAGGCCGCCATGCAGTCGTCAGAGATGACTATTTTGGGTCCGGCGGATTCGCTCATGGATACCCTCCGGTCAATCGACTAAAGCCGACAAGGCCCCCTTGAGCCGCAGAACGGCTTTGGTGTGCAGCTGCGAAACTCTGGACGGCGATACGTTCATCACGGCCGCGATTTCTTTCACAGTGAGACCTTCGAAATAGTAAAGGGTCACGACAAGTTTCTCACGTTCGGGAAGCCTCGCAACCGCACGGGCCAGGGATTCGCGCTTCGACACCCATTCAGCCTCATCGAGGGGGTCCTGGGCTTTTTCATCCTTCACTTCTACCCGTCGTCCGGTGCTCTCGCTCTCGTCGGCGCTGCCCCAGACGTCTTCTAGGGATAGTATCGAAGAACTTGCCATATCCTGAATCCTGCTATCGTATTCCTCGGATGTAATGCCGAGTTCCTGGGCGATCTCAGCGTCGGTAGCCGAACGACCCAGCCTGTTCTCCAGATCGCGTAGTGCACTCTCCAGAATCCGATTCCTGTGCCTGACCGACACGGGAACCCAATCCATGGAGCGCAGGCCGTCGATCATGGAGCCTCGCACGCGGGCGATGGCGTACGTTTCGAACTTGACTCCCCGCTGCGGGTCGAAACGCTCGATGGCGTCGATAAGTCCGAGGCTCCCGTACCCTATCAGGTCGCCCTCGTCCACGCTCTTGGGAAGGTTCACGGCGACGCGTCCGGCGACGTATTTCACAAGCGGGGCGTACCTTGTGATGAGAGCGTCGCGGGCGCCCCTGTCGTCCCGGACCTTGTACTCCCGCCAGAGTTCATCCGCCGTTTTTTTCTCCAAATCGAAAGGGTTCAGCATGACTTACGCTCCAATCCCTTGTTAAGTGCGAAACGGGCGATCAGATCCCTATCTTCTGGATCGAGTGACACGAAAGCTGCTGAACAACTGCCCTTGTCGTCTCGCCGCAAAAGACGCGCGATGGAAAATACCCGCTTTTCGGGAAAGAACAGTTGGATCTCAAGAAGCCGTTCCTGCCCGCGCCAAAGGTCGGCTGCCGGATCAAACTCGAAAGATACCCCTCCTGCCGAAAGATCGCCGGTCCAAGAATTACGCCACGGGACCTCATCGCCCGCAGAAGGGGATATGGGCCGGTACCACAGCGGCAAACGGGCTTCAGCCCTGTAATCCGCTCTCCTTTGGGGCAACGACTTCTCAGTCAACGCGAATCACCTTCACGGCTTCCACATTCGCGCGCTCGTCCAGTTCTTCGTAAGCCACAACTGCGATATCTGGGACTATCCGGGATGCTATTTCGTAAACCTGGCTCCTCGATACCGCGGACGAAACCAAGACGGGCCGCTTGGCTTTGGCGCCGACTTCCGTCATAACGGCGGAGATGCTCTTCATCATTTCGGCAAGCCTGTCCGCCCCTAAAGCGACGTAAGATCCTCGATCACCTTTCTTCGTCGCCTCTATGATCTCCCTCTCTAGCGAAGGGTCAAGAGTGGCCACGGGAAACGGTCCCTTGTCCAATCCCAACTCTTTCGTTATCAGCCGGGATAGCCCTTCACGCACCCGCATGGTCAGGTAGTCGGGATCCTTGGAAACCCGTGCCGCGTCCGCCAGGCTTTCCATAATGGTCACAAGATCCCTTATGGGGATTCCCTCTCTCACAAGGTTTTGAAGTACCTTTTGGACGTCGCCCACGTTCATCAGCGCGGGAATCGCCTCCTCCACGCACGAAGCGTCTTCTTGCTTCGCGAGGTCAATGAGCCGCTGCGTCTCTTGTCGCGTCAAGAGCAGGTGAGCGTTCTTCCGTAGGGCTTCTGTCAAGTGCGTGGCCACCACGGCGGACGATTCGATCACCGTATAGCCCGACGCTTCCGCCTCGTCTCTGCGGTCCTTGGGGATCCACTGAACTTCCAACCCGAATGCCATTTCCCGGCCCGGAATCCCAGAAATGGTTTTGCTCACTCCGGGACCTTCCATGGCCATTAGCCGGTCCGGGTATACCTCTCCGGACCCGATCTCGACGCCCCTCAGGTTGATGCAATAGGTGTTCGGACCGATACGGGAGAAGTTGTCCCGGACCCTCACGAACGGGATCAAGATCCCGAGTTCTGATGCGATCTGCCTTCGCACCATCACGATCCGGTCCATGAGGTCGCCGCCCTGGGAGGGGTCCGCCAAGGGCAAGAGGGCCAACCCGAATTCCAGTTCAAGTGGATCGACCCGCACCAGACCTTCCGCCGCCTCCGGTCTTTTTTGTTCCTCGACTTCTTTTTTCATCACTTCTTCCCGCTTGTCTTTCTCAAGACTGGACCTCGCCCTGTTGACAGACGAGCCCACCGCGATCCAAAGACCGCCGAGCAGGAGAAGGGGCAACTTCGGCAGTCCAGGAACGAGCGCCAGCACCACCAGGGCCGACCCCGTGAAAGTAAGGACCTTCGGCGAAGCGGACAGTTGTCTCAGGACATCCGCCCCGAGGTTTTCTTTGGAACTGGAACGAGTGACCATGATGCCGGTCGCCGCGGATATGACCAAAGCGGGCAACTGCATGACCAGGCCGCCTCCGACGGTCAAGAGAGCGAACTTGTGAAAGGCCTCGGCAGCGGGCAATCCCTGCTGAAACATGCCCACCCCAAAGCCTCCCAGAAGGTTGATGAAAGTGATTATGATGCCGGCGATCGCGTCGCCTTTGACGAATTTGGACGCGCCGTCCATGGCGCCGTAGAAATCCGCTTCTTGCTGCGTGGCCTGTCTCCTGGCCCTGGCTTCATCTTCAGAGATGAGACCCGCGTTTAGGTCCGCGTCTATGGCCATCTGTTTTCCCGGCATGGCGTCAAGCGTGAAACGGGCGGCGACTTCCGCTACCCTTTCAGCGCCTTTGGTTATGACCATGAACTGGATTATCACCAAAATGGCGAAAACCACGAATCCTACAACTTCGTTTCCTCCGACAACAAACGCGCCGAAAGCCTCGATTATCCGACCGGGCGCCCCTGTGAGGAGGATGAGCCTTGTGGCGGAGACGTTCAGCGCGAGTCTGAACAAAGTCATCACCAGAAGGAGTGAAGGAAAGACGGAGAATTCCAGCGGCTCCTTTGTGTACATAGTCAAGAGTATGACGCCGATGGCGATGCTGAAATTGGCCGCCAAAAGCATGTCAAGGAGATACCACGGAAGCGGGACCACCATCATGGCCAATATCAGAACAACGAAGATGGAGACCATGCTTTCTGCCGGTCTTCTCACCTTGAGCCCTCCTTTCCGGCGAACTTGCCGGACACCCGGTACACGTGAGCGAGGACTTCGGCCACTGCTTTATAAAGTTCGGGAGGGACCATTTCCCCTATATCCGCCGCGCGGAAAAGCGCGCGGGCCAAAGGCGGATTCTCCACTACGTGCACCCCGTTGTCTTTCGCGACCTGTTTGATCCTCTGAGCGACGTCATCCAACCCTTTTGCGAGGACGGTCGGAGCAGGATGAAGCTCCGCCTCGTACT
>CAZMEF010000012.1:9734-18521 GCA_964565305.1 uncultured Eubacteriales bacterium
ATGACCGCGTCCGCTTTCGGAACATCCTGCATCATTCTTCGCCGTGAGAGCATCCTTTGCCTCGCGCGTATGGCCGATTTGACTTCGGGTTTCACCTCGGAGTCGCGCATCTCGTCCTTTATCTCTCTTTGTGTCATCATGAGGCTTCTTTCGTGTTCCCACCATTGGTAGACCCAATCGACGGCGCCAATCAAAAGGAGAAAAAGAGCGCAGTTTAGCGCCACCTTCTCTGCGACGCTCTTGGTGAGCTGCACTGAGCCGTCCAAATCCCTTAACAACATGGACGCCATATCCGGCCATATCGCTTTCAGACTGCTCCAAGCCGCAAGGCCCACCAGCGAAACCTTGAGCACCGAACGAAGTCCATCCACAAGCGATCTCCGCGAGAAAAGCCTCGTTAGGCCCTGAAGCGGGTTTATCCTCTTGAAGTCAGGGGCCAGAAGGTTCGCCCGAAACCCAAATCCAGTTTGCGCGAGTGAAACGGCAACCCCGGCCCCCATTATCGCAAGCACTAGCGGAACGACCGGCAATGCCGAGAAGCTGAATGTCTGACGCAAAACGGTCACTGCCCAACCCAAAGACGGTTCAGAAGGCACGCTCGCCGACCACATCATCTGTGACTTGGCGGCTATGAAGCTACACGCCCATCCGAGGGACAGCTTTAGGGCCAACACGCCTGCCAAAAGTCCGGCGCCCGAAACTAAGTCCTGCGAAAGAGCGATTTGCCCTTTTTCCTTGGCCTCTTTTCTTCGCTTGGGAGTGGCAGGCTCGCGCCGTTCCTGAGAAAATAACTGCAGATCGATTTCGCCGTTCATCTGCCGACCGCCCCCAAGAGCGCACGAAAAAGGCCTTCCAGGGTCCTTCCGATCTCCTTTGTGAACACCCCGTAGAATCCCACCGACGCGGACACGAGCCCAAGTCCCACGAGGGACTTCACGGGCATGCCGACCATGAAGACGTTCATCTGTGGGACGCTGCGGGCTACCATCCCGAGGGCGGCGTCCACAATCAGGATCGAAGCCCATACCGGGCATGAAAGCATGGCCGCGATTGAAATCATTTTCGCCGCCGCGACTATCCCGATCTCCGCCCAACCCGACGGGATGAACGCCGCTCCAGCCGGAACTATCTTGAATGAATCCCAAAGTCCCGACAAGAAGAGATGATGCCCGTCCATGACCAGGAAGATCACAGTGATGAGAAGGTGCTTAAGCGTCCCCATCACGGGAATCGACTGCCCGGAAGAGGGGTCCAGCACGTTGGCCATACCAAAACCGATGGACATATCCACAACGTGGCCCGCCACTTCCACCGCGGCCATTATTAGGGCCGCGAACCACCCCAAAATTAGCCCAAAAGCCAATTCCCCCAAGGCGGGGCCGAAGAGGCCGGGAAGGTCCGCCGGCACTCCTTGTAATGGAACGCGGGACCACAAAAGGTAGCCCGTAATCAGGCTCAGTCCCGCTTTCACGGGGACAGGGATGTACTTTGCGCCTAGGACCGGGGCCGTTATGAACAGCCCGGTCGTGCGAAGCATCACGCAAAGGAACGGGAAAACTACAGGCAGCCACTCACCCACACAAAAGCCCTCCGATCACCCTAGATGCGCGACTTTATCCATAAAGCTTCTGGCAAACTCTGCGAGCCTCCCAAGCATCCATCCCCCGAAGAGGAATAGCGCCAAGAGGACCGACAGGATCTTGGGTACGAAACTGAGAGTTTGATCGTGTATCTGGGTAGTCGCCTGAAAGACCGAGACGATGAGTCCGCTGACCACGGATATCACCAGCACCGGAGCAGACACCATAAGGATGGTAATCAAAGCTTCCCTGCCTATACTTATAACTGCGTCGGTTGTCACGCCAGATCCCCCCGGTATGTGAAGCTACTAGGTCTTTTTCTCTCTAGACGAAGCTGTTGACGAGGGACTTCGTTATGAGAGCCCACCCGTCCACAAGGACGAAAAGCAAGATTTTGAACGGAAGCGATATGAGCACAGGAGGTAGCATCAACATGCCCATCGACATGAGGGTAGACGCGACCACCATATCCACCACCAAAAACGGAAGGAACAGCATGAAGCCCATTTCAAACGCCGTCTTGAGCTCTGAGATGGCGAAGGCGGGCACCACTTCCAAAAGCGTGAGGTCCTCGGCGGAGTCCGGCGGCGAATCCGCGCTCATGCTCGCGAACAACGCTAAGTCGCTTTCCCTGGTTTCCTTGAGCATAAAGATTTTGAGCGGGCCAGAAGCCTCCGCGATAGCCGTCTTGAGGTCGATGGCCCCGGCCACGTACGGTTGTATGGCCACCTCGTTCACAGCGCCCCAGGTTGGCGCCATTACAAAGAAGGTGAGCAACAACGCCAAGCCGATCATGACCTGGTTGGGCGGGGTCTGCTGCGTGCCCAATCCCGATCGCAGAAACGAGAAGACCACGACCATCCTCGTGAAGGACGTGGTGAGGATGAGGATGGCGGGAGCCAGAGAAAGCACCGTAAGCATCCCCAGGATCCCCAAGGCGTTTCCCAACCCGCCCTGTGCCTCGCCGTTCACAGTGACGTTTATCTCGGGTACAGGTATCTCCGGCGCCGCAGACGCTAAAGCGGGGAGAGTGAAGGCAAAGACGCAGATGAGGAGAGCCAGAGCCACCATGCGGTTCCGCCCGAACCGTTTCGCCGCTTTGCGTATCTCGTCCCCGAGGAGCCCGACGAAAGACCGGGCTTCGTGCTCGTCTGGAGCAGGAGTAAGGTCCGCTTCCGCGCCAATCTCCGCGAGGTCTTGGCCTGCGCCCGACGTTTGTGACGCCTTTATGAGCGAAACACAATGATCGGTCACGCCGAGAAGGAACATGTCGTCTTCCCACTTGACCAGGCAAAGCATACGGTTCTGGCCCAGGGAGAGTGAATCCGCGACCGACAATCTGCGGGCTTCTTTGAGCCCAAACGACCTGTTGCGATGACGTATGGCCCATGCGCACGCGACCACCATCAGGCCCAAGAATCCGAGGATTTTCATCAAAGAAGGCAAGAGAGAAAAGTCGTTCATGGTAACGCCGGACTGCCGGCGGGCTCCCCCCTATCTCTATCTCCCGCTAAAAGAGGCGGTCCTGTCTTTTTCTTTCAGACCGCCTGTCGCTGACTACAGGACTTTGCGCGATTCTCTTTCCTTGCTTCTGTGGACTATCTCGCGTATGCGAACTCCGAAATTCTCATCTATCACAACTACTTCGCCTGTGGCGAACAGCCTTCCGTTCACCAGGATATCCACGGGATCTCCCGCCGCGCGGTCGAGCTCGACAATGGAGCCGGAGGCTAAGTTCAGCAAGTCTTTCACGTAACACCTGGCGCGCCCCAGTTCCACGCTCACCGAGAGCGGGACATCCAAGAGCACTTCCATTCCCGCCACAGGGACATCGACAGTCTTGTCGCCAGTGAGTTCCTCGAAAACCGCGGTCTTTACCTGGGGTTCTTCCGCTGCCGAAGGAGCCTCTTCGGGCGGGTTCCTCATTGGGTGAAGCGTCCCTTTCGGCGAGCTCTCGGGCCGCATTTGTACTTGGCTCATGAGGTCGTCTATTTCGCTTTGGTTAAGGTTTGCGGATGCCATCTAGTCAGGGTCCCCCTCTCTCTCTTCGGCCAAAGAGGTTATCTTTGCCGCCATGAGGTTGCCTTTTCTCCCTATCTGAGCCCTGAACTTGGGCTTGCCGAAAATGTAAAGCGTAGCCTGCCCTCCGCACCTGACATCGAGATCCACGATGTCCCCGACATTCATAGCCACGATGTCTTCTAGCGGAAGCATAGTCTCACCAAGGCGGCACGATATGGGGATTTCCACGCGTTCTAGGGCCTCAAGCACAGTGTCCCCATCTTCGGGTCGCAGGGCTTCCTGCGTTCCTCCGGCAAACCACCGGTTGGCGGAAAGGGCGGGCAGGACGGGTTCCAGAAGCACGTGAGGTAATGCTATCTCTAATTGGCCCGTATATTTACCAAAACTGACGTTGACAGTGGCCGACAACACCAGTTCGTTGGGGGCCATGGCTTGCTGGATAAACAGAGGGTTCGTTTCCAAGGCCGCCACCGAAAGGCTGTGGTTTATTCTAAACTCCTTCATGGTGGCCGAGAGGATATCCGACATGCCCTGACCTATCCGCCTGACCATTGACCTTTCGATCTCTGTGAGAGGCCGGGAGACATCGGACGGATTACCCTCGCCTCCGCACATCCTGTCCAGCATCGGTAATATGACTCTGATGCTCATATTCGCGA
The DNA here is from genome assembly GCA_964565305.1 of uncultured Eubacteriales bacterium. GTDB lineage: Bacteria > Bacillota > Sulfobacillia > Fermentithermobacillales > Fermentithermobacillaceae > DULO01. The sequence continues at coordinate 13,996 of CAZMEF010000012.1, forward strand.
GCATGTTCGACGGAAGGTCGTCCCACGCGACAATGGCCACAATACACGGGTTGGGAAGGGCTTTCGTGAACACGTCGTACGTAATCTGGTCGATGGAAGCTACATCCACGTGAATCGCCATCCGGAAAAGGTTGGAGAAATGGGCCGTCAACTGCCTGGCAAAGTTGTCGAACAGCAGTTGTGCCCCCCGCAGCTGGTCTTTTGAAAACTTGTCAGGTTTCTTGAAGTCGTAAACGCGCAACCTGGCTTTCGCGACCTGCGGGTTCTTTCCTTCTACCGCCTTTTTCATGACCGAATTGATGAGATCATCGATGTCCCTCTGCGATAACGCCAAGATGCGTTCCCCCCTTTGGCACCTTTTATCTTTGCTTCTACTGGACGATAAACTCCGAAAAGAACACGTTTTTGGCTACTGCCGGACACCGCTCTTCTATTCTCTCGAGTATTTCCGCCTGCAGTTGGCGAAGTCCGTCCTCTCCCACTAGCCCCTGGTACGTCTTGGAACGCAGAAGCCCGTACAGATCTGTTTTCAGTTCACTCAGTCTTTCTGTGAACTCCGGCGCTTTGTCGGCGAAAACTTGAATCTCCACTGTGATTTTGATGTAACGCCCCGTCTCGGCTAGATTCGTCTTGAACTGTCCCATACTCACTGTCAAGCTCGGAATTTCGGCGACCTCCATGCTTTCCTGACCTTTTGTGACCGCGAAGAGCGGGAACCCCCAAACTTTGGACGCGCCGGCATAGCCGCCCACGGCGACGATAAGGACGCCTGTCACGAGTAGGAGCACCTTCTTCACTCAACACACCTCCGCCGACGAATGTTGCTTCTTATTTTGGTTCAGCGTCCGCTAGCGATTCTCTAAGGATAACAACGTCGACCCGTCTGTTTCGCCGCCTTCCCTCCACGGTTTCGTTGCTCTCGAGCGGCCGGTACTCGCCGTATCCCCCGGCCTGAAGCCTGGAACCTGAAATGCCGCACTCGTCCATCAAGAACCTGACTACATTTCCCGCCCGGCCTGTGGACAGTTCCCAGTTGGAAGGGAACCTGTCCGTGCTGATGGGCCAGTTGTCGGTATGCCCTTCGACGCGAATGGGGTTTTCCGTTCCCGACAGAAAGTCCCCCACCTCTGTGAGCACGGGGCGCCCTTCAGGTCTCACCTCGGCGCTGCCCAAATCGAAGAGGACTGTATCCGCAAACCGTATGACCAGGCCCCTTTCATCCATCTCGATAGATACTTGCTCGGATAGACCGGAAACGTCCAAGTCGCGGCGGAGCGTCTCGCCCAAAGACTGCAAAGCGGCCATTTCAATAGCTATCTGGGAGATTTCCTCACCGGACATGGCCTCACCGAAATCGATGACGCTTGGCAAGCCATCCTCGATCACGCCGAACGCCCCGTGGACCGATTCGAGCGCCTTCTTGAACTTATCCGAGTTCACCTTGGACATAGAGAAGAGAAGGATGAAAAAGGTCATGAGCAAGGTGACCATATCGGCGTAAGTGTTCATCCAGGGTGCCGACCTCGGCACTTCTTCATCCGGAATTCGCTGTCGCGCCATCCGCGGTCACCCCCTTCGCCTGAGAAGGCTTCTCGAGCATGAGTCTTTCCTTGGGGCTTAAGAACGACTTGAGCTTTTCTTGAACTACTCTCGGGTTGTCGCCGGCCTGAATCGACAAGACTCCCTCAATGATCGCTTCCTTGATGAAAACCTCGCGGGAATTCCTGATCTTGAGTTTGGTGGCGATCGGCAAGAACACCATGTTCGAGAGGACAGAGCCGTAAAATGTGGTCACGAGCGCAACCGCCATGCCCGGGCCTATCTTCTCAGGATCGTCCAGCGCCACTAGCATCTGCACCAGGCCGATTAGGGTCCCTATCATGCCGAAAGCGGGGGCGTACGCTCCCATGCTTTCGAAAACCGCCTGGCCGGTTTTGTGCCTGTCGGACACAAAGAGCAGTTCTGTTTCCAGAATGCTTTTTACGAGGTCCTGAGTCGTCCCGTCGACCACCAGCCGGATCCCTTTCTGCATGAACGGGTCTTTGAGGTGGTTGGCGTCTTCATCAAGAGCAAGTAACCCTTCTCGTCGGGCCCTATCCGCAAACCTCACGAGGGTCTGCACGGTTTCGCCGATATCGCCCTCTTTCGTAGCGAAAGCGTTCTTAGCTATCTTCAAGACGTCTAGGAAAGTTGAAAGCCTGTAACTCATTAGGGTTGCCGTGATGGTTCCGCCTATAGTGATAAACACAGACGACGGGTCCCAAAATGGCGACAGACTGCCTCCGATGACCATTCCGTAGATGACCACCGCGAACGCCGCCACCATTCCGATAACCGTCGCCTTATCCACAATCCGCACCTCGCCTCAGGTGCCCTCCGCAGGTCACTACCCCTGCGGAGGGCCCGCCATTACAGGGAGACTCCTTACCTTTTAAGGTTCACAAGCTCTTGAAGCAGTTCGTCCGCAACCGTGATGATCCGGGAGTTTGCCTGAAACCCGCGCTGCGTGATGATCATCTGAGTGAACTCTTCGGCCAGGTCCACGTTGGACATCTCGAGCGAACTGGGCGCGACCGTGCCCCGTCCCGAGGTTCCCGCCTCCCCGATGGATGGAACTCCCGAGTTGTTGGACTGCCTGTAAAGACTTTTTCCCATCTTCAGCATCCCGCCGGGGTTCGCGAAATTGGCTATAGCCAACTGGCCAAGCGTGATCGTTTGCCCGTTGGAGTAGAATCCGGAAATTGTTCCCGTCGAATCGAACGTAAATGACTCCAAAGTTCCCGTCGGGCACCCGTTTACAGAAGGTGCCGCGATGGTGGAAGGGCCTGCCACCTGGGTGACCTTTCCAAAACCCAGTTCTATCGCGATGGCGTCCACTCCATCCGGCGACAGCGTGACCCCGGGGGGATCGCTGGGATCGGGCCCTGTGGCGGCGGCTATGGTTCCATCATTCTCAAACGTCAAGGTACCGCTTCCTGCCACGTTGTCCGCCCCGCTTGCGGTCCAAGTCCACTCATTTGGCAAGCTTCCTTTAGTGAAAGTGATAGTGACCGCGTGGGTCCCGCCCTGCGAGTCGAACACGGTCACCGGACAGCTCTTTGCTCCCCCTACGAGGGTCTGAGCATCAAGGTTTTTCTCCCACTCTATTAAGTTCGTCGCCCTTGCCGGCATGTTTGACCCGATGGCTATTCTCATAGGGCTCAGTAGGTCTGCGGACTTATCTGTCGGTAGCCGGCCTGTCGAGTCGGCGACCCATCCTAAGACCTTCCGGCCTTCTCCGTCCACGAGCACCCCGTCGCCGTCTGTGTCGAAGGCGCCTACTCGCGTGAAGGCCTGGAGATCTCCTTCGCTTACCACGAAGAAACCGCTTCCTTCGATGGCGACGTCTGTCATCCTCGACGTTGGCTGCAGGTTCCCAGGTGTGTGAGTAGTGTCAATGCTGGCCGTAACCACTCCGAGTCCCACCTGCAATGGATTCACTCCGCCCCGTCCCGAGGTGTCATCCCCCGAAGGCGAACTGGCCCCTCTCAGTGTCTGACTGAAAACCTCCTGGAAAGTGATCCTGCTGCTCTTGAATCCGGGCGTGTTAACGTTCGCCACGTTGTTACCAATGATGTCCATGCGCATCTGGTGAGTTCGTAGACCAGAAACGGCGCTGAACAAAGAACGCATCATTTTCTGTTCAATCCCCTTTCTATTTTCACGGGTTCCGGCGCGCAGGCCGACCGGCCTTGCGCCTGGCCTCCCTCGAAAGGGTCCGGCCCGGAACCTGACTGCTTCTATCTATCAACAAGAACTGCGCTGTCGATGGAGGTAAACAAGTTCTCCTTCATTCGCTCCTGGGGTATCACCGTGACGACGGTCCTGGTCTGCGGCGCCACTACAAACGCCACTCCCTTCATCAACACCAAGGTGGACCTGGCGCCTTTGGCGGAGGCAACCTCGACCGCGTCTTCGAGCCTTGCCATCCTGTCGCAATCCAGCTCCCCGCCCCAGGCGCAGAGGCGCTGTTCGGCGTGCTTTGAGAAAGTCACCGGAAGGCTCTTTTCGACCCCTTCAAGGACTTGCGCAAACGACCCGTTTGGGGGCAAGCGCCCCGTTCCGACCCGGTCTGGCGGCCGCGACAGGCTCCTTTGCACCCGCATGTCTTTTTCAGTCACTTTCAGTTGCATCTTGATACCCTCCGACCAGAGTGAGGTTTTCCGCAGGGATCTCTCTCTCGTTGCTCCTGATCATGATTCGCAAGTCTTTGACCGCCACCGCTTCGATGGTCCCCGTAACCGTTTCGCCGGATACCACCGCTGAAAACTGCCTTCCGATAAGAGTAGCCGCCGAGAGAAGGCCCTGATTTACCTGGCCCGCGTACATCACCGCCATCAACTGGGCCATACTGGCGTTCAGGTCTTCCATTTGGGTCGCCGTCGTGAACTGGGCCATCTGAGTGAAAAAATCCCTGTCCTTCATCGGGTCCATAGGATCCTGATATCTCAGTTCTGTGAGCAGTATCTTCATGAACTGATCCTACA
>CAZMEF010000012.1:18531-21240 GCA_964565305.1 uncultured Eubacteriales bacterium
CAAGCCCGGGACCGCGCCGAGACCCACGGAACCGGCACTTGTTTGCTGACTGCCTGCCACACCTGCTACGTTCACCTGCCATCCTCCTTTCCACGCTGCCTTTTTTGCCTGTCGCTCAAGCGAAGTAATCGGTAGCTGACCTAGTGAGCAACCTGTAAGGGTTTTGGGGTAAGAAAACGGGTCCTACGTCATCGTGAGCCTTTCTCGCGGCCTTGCGGGCGCCTTTCGCGGCGTACCATTCCGGAGATCTATGGCTTTGCCCGCTATCGACGGTTGCGCCGGTTAACACCAAGCCCTGTTCAGAAAGGGCCTTTACCAGGTCCGGCGTGGCCTGAGAAATCGCCAAGCCCGCCTCTTTTGTAGACGCCACAAACCGCACCGCAACATCCTCACCTCTAGCCGAAAGAAGAACCGTGACCTTCCCCAAGTGCGGGGGGTCGAGCCGGATCTCCACGCTCCGGGGCAAGTCCCTCAACGACTCGCGGAACAGTTCAGCCGCTACTCTACGAGGTTCAAAGACGCCGGTAGGCCTTTCCGGAGAGGCCGGGTTTCTCAGTTCGGGCTCTTGACCTCGTACATCTCCCACATGCCCTATCGGACACGGTGGCAACTGGTCCTTATCTTCCCTTCCAACGAGTTGCCTGTCCGGTCGTTCCCTTTCCTCTCTGCGGAACTCAGCCACTCGCCCTTGCCGGTGCGGCTCCGGTTCCGCCTGAAGCTGACCTTTGGCGTTCTCGGGCGGCACGTCCGACGCCTCCGGCACGTTCGGCACGTTCGGCACGTTCGGTACGCTTGGTGCGTCCGGCTCGTCCGATAGGTCTGCTTTCAGGCCGGCGACTAGGTTCCGCGCTTTCGAAAGGCCGGGGCTCTCTCTTGGCAGAGGAAGCGGCTCTGCGAAACACACCGCGTCGTTCGCGAGTGCTGCTACCGAGTTTTCTTCGGGTGGCGCCACGGGTTTCTCCTCAGGTTGGGGCGGCGGGGTTACGCTCGAAGTCGGCCCGGGCTCAATGCCCAAGCGGGTCGAGGGGCTTACCTGTAGAATAGCCGGACTGCTTGTCTCCCGCGTCGTGCCGGCTGCCGGTCCGGGCTTTCTCAAGAACGAGGCCGATAGAGTCGGGGCGGCACTTGCATAGTCGTTAACCTTCCGGCCTGCTTCTACTTCGTCTTCGGGGCTACATCCTTCGCTCCGCTTAGCCTCGGAAAGTGGGGCCGGGAGACCCGGCATGACCTGTGCCTGCAGACCGCCGGTGAAGTCAGGGCTCTCCCATTGGGAGTCCACCCGTAGCGCCACCTCTGCCGGGTTCCCATCTGGGGGCTCGGGACCCATGCTAAGGAGGGGAATCTCCACTTCTCTAGATGACATCATCGTCAAGATGAGGCTAAAGACCTCATCCATGCTTTTGATGGCCTTCGACGGGCCTTTTGCCGCCGTCTGAAAAGGGACCGGGGTGGCCGCCATTGATGTTTCACTAATCATTCGCTTTTTCATCCCTCCTTTCTTCCCGTTCGAATCTTGCGCTTCCGATCTCATCGAGCTTTTTGCCCTGGTCTTTCCAGTAAAGGAACTTGTGCTCCTTAAGCCGGTCCTCTCGAAGCCTTTCCAAAGTCCGCTCCTCTTGCGTCCTCGACACGGCCTCACCCCTCGCGATGCCGGTGAGAGCCTCCTTTCTCTTCACCTCCGCTTCTCGTCTGAAAACTTCATCTGATAGGTGTTCCCTGCAAAGTGCCATTCCCCGGAAACTGCGGGGATCTACCCTTCCGGCCATCCGGGAGCGCATCTCCTTGTGCAAGCCCTCCCGCGCTTCCTCTGCCTCTTGAAGCGCGCTCTTGGCATGATGCTCGGAACGAAGACACCTGCCCAGGTTCTCCTCTGCCAGGAGCCGTTTTAGCCCTCTAATCTCCAAGGCCCTTTCAAGCCGGAAGGAGAACCGCCTCACGTGCTAGACCTCCTTATGACTATCGACACATTCCCTCCGCCCCTAAGCCTCCGCCGGATCTCCTGAGAACACTTCGGAAAGCCTTTGGACCGTCTCTGACATAGAGGGGTTTTCGACGATGCCCTGCTTGAGAAAGGTATTGACCTTATCCACGTATTTGAGCGCATGGTCGATCTTGTCGTTCGACCCCCTGACGTACGCCCCGATGTTTATGAGGTCCTCGGCCTTGCGGTATGTGGCAAGCACATTTCGGACCTTGATCGCATCTTCTAGCTGCTCCTTGGAAGCGACCTGAGTCATGAGTCGCGACACAGAACCGAGAACGTCTATCGAGGGGTAGTGCCCCATGTGAGCCAGCTCTCTGGAAAGGACGATATGCCCGTCCAGGATGCCCCGGGCGGCGTCGGCGATGGGTTCGTCCATATCGTCTCCCTCCACCAACACCGTGTAGATGCCCGTAATGCTGCCGGAAGAGCTGGTGCCCGCCCTTTCCAACAATTTCGGCAGGCTAGCGAACACGGAAGGCGTATAGCCCCTCGTAGTTGGGGGCTCGCCAACTGCAAGGCCGACGTCTCGCAACGCCATGCACCACCTCGTAATGGAGTCCATCATGAGAAGCACGTTCATCCCTTGGTCCCGAAAGAATTCAGATATAGCCGTGGCGACCCAAGCCGCCTTTATCCGGACTAAGGCGGGCTCGTCTGACGTTGCCACCACGACGACCGACCTCTTCAACCCTTCTTCGCCCAAGTCTCGCTCGATGAATTCCCTC
>CAZMEF010000013.1:0-20306 GCA_964565305.1 uncultured Eubacteriales bacterium
GGTCTCCTCCTCCGACGACTTAGGCGAAAGCACTACAACAAGCATTTCCACCGGCGACGTCACAAGCCGGACGCCCTCCGGCATAGTCAGATCGCCTGCAGTCACAGAATCTCCGTGGGACATCGTCGAGACGTCCACGCGAAAGACGCCGGGGATGTCGCCGGGCAAACACTCGACAGTAACCTGCCTAGCTTGCCTCTGAAGAAGAAGGCCGCCTTTCTCTATGGCTTCTTCTCCAACTATATCGATAGCTACCTCTGTTCTTACTTTCTCGGTCAGAGAAATCCTGTGAAGGTCGATGTGACGAACGCTGCCGCTTATCGGTTCGAGGAGAACATCCTGTACCATAACGTTGCCTTCAAAGTGGGGGTCGTCCATGACGATGCGATGGACATGTCCCCTAGAACGCCTTAACAGCGCCTTGACGGCTTCGCCATCGAGAGCGATCGCCTCCGGGGCGATGCTTTTGCCGTAGAGAACCGCCGGAACCAAACCCTGCTTCCGGCATCCCTTGGCTCCCGCCTTGCCGGTGGATCTTCGAATCGCCTTAATAGCCGCTTCCATGAAACAGATCATCCTTTCAATAACAGAACAGATCGCGCGTGCCGGTCTTCATCACTTAAACATTTCCGACACGGAACGTCCCTCGTGGATCCGCACTATGGCGTCCCCTAGCAAATGGGCTACAGATAATACTTTTACCAGAGGACGTATGGGTTCTTCAACCGGAATCGTGTCGGTCACTATCAATTCGGCAAAATTGGCCTTCTGAATGTTCTCTAGCGCCTTTCCTGAGAACACTGCGTGGGTGGCGCACGCCATTACGTCCTTCGCCCCCATGGTCCTAAGGGCTCCCACGGCGGATATAAGGCTGCCGCCTGTATCGATCATGTCATCCAGCAAGATCGCCGTGCTGCCCACCACTCTGCCGACGATATTCATGGCCTCCGCGATGCCCGGTTCCGGCCGCCTTTTGTCTATGAAGGCCACCGGCAGTTTCAGGGCTTCGGCCATGTCTCTCGCTCTAGGGATGGCGCCCGCGTCAGGCGCGACAACCACGTGGTTGGTCAGGTCCTGACCTTTGAGGTACTGCCCGATCAACCCGACCGCCGTCAGGTGGTCCACGGGGATGTCAAAGAAGCCCTGTATCTGGTTCGCGTGAAGGTCGACTGTCAGAACTCTATCGACGCCGGCCGTGACCATGAGATTCGCGACCAGTTTGGCCGTTATGGGCTCTCGGCCCCTGGTTTTCCTGTCCTGACGCGCGTACCCGAAAGAAGGGACGACAGCGGTAATACGATCAGCTGAAGATCTCCTGAGAGCGTCTATGATTACCAGGAGTTCCATGAGACTGTCATTCACAGGTGTGCACGTCGATTGGATAACAAACGTGTCCGAACCGCGCACGTGCTCGTTGATGATGACTTTCACTTCTCCGTTTGAGAACTTGCCGACTTCGCAGTTCCCAAGCGCGATCCCGATATGATCGCAGACGTTCTTGGCCAGCTCCTTGCTGGCGTTTCCGGCAAAAACCTGCAGCCTCTTATCACCGTACGGCGACATCGAAAAGCTACCTCCCCTGGCCTCTCTCTTTTTTCCTTTCCACCCATCCTTCTTTGAGAATCTGCCGCTCCCTGGCTATAGCGAGTGAGCCCTCCGGAACGTCGGAGGTGATGGTGGACCCTGCGGCGACATAGGATCGGCAGCCTATCATGACAGGGGCGATCAAGTTGGCGTTACACCCGATGAACGCCCCATCGCCTATGACAGTGCGGTGTTTCTTGGACCCATCGTAGTTGACGGTTACCGTCCCCGCCCCGATGTTGACGCCCTCACCGATATCGCTATCCCCCAAGTAAGAATGGTGGTGGACTTTTGAACCTTTGCCGATAACCGAGTTCTTGACTTCAGCGAAGTTCCCGACAAGCGCGTTTTTCTCGACTTTTGTGTTGGGCCGTATATGAGCGAACGGGCCTACCTGCACGTCCTCGCCAATATCCGAATGCTCGACAACCGAAGCCCAGACTTTGGATCTATCCCCAAGCCTAACATCCAAGAGCTCCGTGCCGGGGCCCACGACACACCCCTCTCCTATTTCGGTTTTGCCGCGAAGATGGGTGCCCGGCTCCAGGACCGTGTCCTTTGCGACTCTGACTCCGAAGTCAACGTAAGTCGCGCCGGGATCCCGTATCGTCACGCCCGAAAGCGCGAGTCCTTTGAGTATCCTCAGACGCAACTCCTCTTCCGCGGAAGCCAATTCCCAGCGATCATTGATGCCCTTCACCGCGGCCACATCATCGCACCGGAACCCGTCCACTCCCGCATTGGACCGCGCGGCTATGCCAACCACGTCGGTCGCGTAGTACTCGCCTTTGGAGTTTTGGTTCTGGACCTCTTCGAGAAGTTCGAAAAGCAACGATGCCCCGGCGTAGTAGACTCCGGCGTTCACCTCGCGTATGTCTTTTTCGGCTTCTGTAAGGTCTTTGGCCTCGACGATTCTTTGCACATCGCCGTTCGCGCCCCTTACCACACGGCCGTAGGGTCCGGCGTCTTCGAGCACGCTGGTTATGATCGACAACCCGGCCTTGCTCTCATGGTGGGACTCGATGAAACGCGATAGAAGGTCTGTGGTCAGGAGGGGAGTGTCGCCGCAGACGACCAGGACGTTCGCGCCCGCTTCCGTCAAAACCTCATCCCGTGAGGCCAAAATCGCATGCCCTGTGCCCTTTCTATCGCGCTGCAACGCAAACCTAAGGCAGGAAGGCTCACCGAGCCAAGAAGCCTCCGCGGCTTTTCGTACCTCGTCTGCCCGGTGGCCCACGACAACCACGACCCGCGAAACCGACAGTCCCCTTAGGGCGTCAAGAACATACCCAATCATTGGCCTGCCGCAAAGCGGGAACACGACTTTGTGCCGGTCCGATTTCATGCGGGTTCCCTCGCCCGCCGCAAGGACGACGGCTGTGACTCCGGTCAAAGGCCGCATGTCATATCACCCCGCGCATTATATCACTTGCCCAGTATGCGGCGACAAAGTTCAAGATCGGAAGGTTTGTCCACATCGACCCCTATCGCGGGATGGACGTCCAAGATGGCTTTGGCCCCTATGTTCAAGATACGCCCCAGCCTATCCTCGAGCTCCCGGACCCGGGCCACCTTAAGGGCCGTCCGCAACAGCAGCCAGGGACCGAGTTGGGCCGCCATCTTCAGCGGAGATTTTCGGTAGCTGATCATCTTTTGAACCATGGGCCAAGCGTCGGACGCGGCGCTTTTCTTCGCGAAGAAGATATTTCCCCCTGTGTAAGTGCCCTCGCGCAAAGAAAGGTAGGTACGACGAACGCCCGGGTAGGCGCGTTCGCAATCGGCTTTTTCGCTGACAGGGTAGCAGAAGTCCGCGCCCGATTCGAAGAACCGGGTCATAAGCCCTTCCATGATCTCAAGCGTGAGCAGGGGGACATCGGAGGCGCAAACCAAAGCGTATTCCGACGAAACGGCGTCAAGCCCGATCCTCACGTTGTCGAACAGACCCCCACCCGGCGCCACGATACTTACCTTCCCCTTGGCGAATCCGGCGAGAGGTTCATCCGGACCGACAAGATGGATCTTCGTTATAGAGGGCATGCGTTCAAGAACGTCTAGGATGTAGAAAGCCATCGGCTTCCCCGCGATATCGATGTTCGCCTCCCAGGCTTCGGAGCTTTCCGACGCCAGTTTGCCATCGTTGGGGCGTCCCGCAAGGACGATCGCTTCAACTTCCATAGTATTCACACCCCGGTTCTAGTGACGCGCACTTCTTTCAACCAAAGCCCGTCCGGATCACCAGCCCCCGCCTCGGCGAAGGAAAGAAGGTCGCGCCTGACCTGCTCGGCGTGCCCGAGCGATTCGCATATCCCGTAAACAGCCGAGCCGCTACCGGTCATGGTCGCGTTCAAGGCCCCACAACGGAGCAGCGCCTCCTTGGCGATCCGGATGTCGCTTCTCCTTCGCCCCACGGATTCCTCCAAGTCATTGTAAACCACTTTCGCAAGCGATGCCTCGTCTCCGGAAGCAAAGGCTGAAATCACCTTCGTCGGCCGTTCATCGCCGGGCGGCGAGGCGCGCCCGGGGTTGTCCTCATCCCAGGCGGCGTAGGCCCACGCCGTATTCACGCCCCGGGCAGGAATAGCGCAAACGAGGAAGAATCGCCCGGCACGCAAAGGTCGCACTATTTCGCCGGCTCCCGTGCAAAGGGCCGCCTGCCATGCGGGCGGATTCCTGTTCGGCCCCAAAAAGAACGGAACGTCCGAACCGAGAGCCTTGGCGATATCTTCCAGACTCCTCGCATGAGTTGGCGAGGCGGCGGAATAAACCCGAGCGGTGCGTGGTCGAGAGGTCATACCGTTTATCGCGAGGAGCGTTGCGGCGGCGTCGGAACTTCCGCCTCCCATTCCACCTCCGACGGGAATCCTTTTGTCTACCCGGATGCATAGCCCGCCGGGGAGGGGCCGGCCGTCCCGGAGAGACTCGACAGCCGCCTTGTGGACGATGTTCTGCTCTTGCGGCAAGTCAGGGAGAGCCGGGCAGAAAACGGAAATGTCCCTCTCAGCTGCCTGGACCATGACGTCGTCGAACAGGTCCACGGCGGCCATCACCGTCAAGATCTCGTGGAACCCGTCATCACGCCTGGCGCACACCGAAAGCCCCAGGTTAACCTTGGCATATGCCCGATATGCGATGCCATCTTGACTAAAATCCACAAGACGTCATTCCACAAAGACCGTGCGGATCCCTTTCGGGCCGGGGGCGGCCCCGCTCGATCGACCTTTCGCTCTGAGTCACCTTGCGAAAGTGACGCCTAGAGAATCGCAGACATTCTGAATCCTGGCAAATATGGACACGGTATCTGAACCGGCCGCCAGTAGTCCCACCACCATCTTCCTGTCGTTTAGCACCACCGAACCGCTGTCGCCGGGTTGCGCCATGAAAGTGGTGACGCATTGGTCTGTGAACACAGCGTCGCCCGTATCGCCCATGTTTATCCTTATGGTTGCCTGTACGACTTTGACTTCGCCGTAGTTAGTGCCGCTCGTTCTGCCGCTCTTCGCTACCCTATCGCCGACTTCGGCTTCGGCCACGCCCAACGGCACCCCGAGGTCTATTATCGAGTCGCCGATGATTCCAGGTGAAACGGGCCTGGCCACCGCGGCGTCCACCAGATTTACTCCGCCTGTCTTATAGACCTTCAGGCAGTAGTTTCGTCGGAACCTGCCGATTAGCTTGTTCATGGCACGTTCGAATCCGGCCGCCATGGCACAAGTGGGTGACACAATATCCATGTCAATGGGGATGAACCGGTGGAGCCGTGCTATGACGTCGGCGTCTTTGCCGCCATCGTACTTTCCGGGCTGAAGAATGGGGTCCCCTATTTTTGCCCGCCCATCGCGCCCGTTGGTGGCGTTCGCGAGCACGTGGTTGTTGGACAGGATCAAAGGCTCTTTGGTCTTGGAGTCGTACACCACGGCGCCAAATGTCCCTGCGGTTATCCTGTAATGTCCGACGCTTGAGCCCGGAACAGCGGGCCTGTAGCGGGTCGTCCTCGCGAGAGCGATTACCTCTCCGACCTCTATCACGTCAGTGTCGGCTTCGTCCACGCTTTTAGGGACTATGTCGGACGAATTGAGACGGGCCTTGGGCACCTTCTTTGTCACAAGAACGGTGAGAGTGGGCCTCCCGATTGTTTGCCCGGCCACCTGTTTGAACCCTCTCCCCACTCCAACTACGTTCTGCAGCCCCAAGAGCCGAGGCCCCGAAGCTTTGAGAGCGTTAACTACCGCTTCCACAATCCCTCCTCCCTTCTGCTCCATAAGGAATCTGTAAACACCTTATGTTGAGGAGTAGGGCGTGGTTACAGAAGAAACGCAAGAGCCCCGGGGGGTTGGACGGACCCCGGGGCCCTTAGTTGCGACAAGTAATCCGTGTTCTGTACCGCTTTTCAGTCAGCTGATGCGTCGAATTGGATCTCTACGGTATCAGTGAGCACATCAATGTAGCTCCATGACATGGCGCGGCTTTCGTCCTCCTCAAACCGCACAACGAAAATGCTGGGATAGGTTCTTTCCAGCACTCCCTCCCGCTCGAACACCCTTTTCCGCCCTTCACTGGCTCGAACCCTGACACGTTCCCCCAGATGGCTATCCAGCTTGGTACGGATAGCCTCCAGTGCCGACTTTTCCGCCATTGGCTATCCCTCTTTTGGATCCTATTTTGAGTGCTTATCAGCCACTTGTGACGCCCCGTAAGCATCCGGTTTTATCCTTGCAGCGAACCCGTTTCCGACTATCTCCTGAACCAGTTCTCTGATCATGGACCTTGTCTGACCGTTTCTGCCCACATCCAAGTGGATTTCCACGTTCAGATCGGAATGGCCGTTTCGGGAGATCTCGGCAGCGAGCCTCGACGCGACTTCAAGGCTCAAATGCGCCTCGTAGAATATGCGCTGCTTCAGGCTCGGCATCTTGACGACGTGGCTGCGCGTGTAGAAATAGCGCCCGCCCTTGCCCAGACGATGTATCACTACAGCCGTCACAAAACAGATCTGGTCGCGGGCTTGCGAATCGCTGCCGACAATCAGTTTGTACTCGGCGCTGGGGTCGTCGGCCATGAAAACGCAGATGTCTTCAAACATGGCATTGAACGACATCGGTCCTTTGGTAGGGCTGACGAAGTACACCTGCGCATCCCCCCTTCGCCCGATCCGTGGTCCAACCCACACCGTAATTGTAGCACTTTTCCTTCTTTGAGGCAAATGTGATGTCAATACAATCGAGGCTCTAGCAGGTATAAATCACCGAGGCAGCGATAGCGGTCTGGGCTCGCCCAAAGAAGACAAGCCCCTTGTCAGGGTCAAAAACCCGGATACGCCCAACTCTTCGGGGCGTGCGCTTGGGTTGAGTCCTGACGTCCGGATGGCTTGGGCAAGCCGTTCCTTCTGCGGGTAGAGGGAAGAAAGGCCGTTCAAGATCGTTTTGCGGCGCTTTGTGAAGAGGGCGCGCGACAACAGGTCCATGAATGACTCTTCGCGCTCTGACAGTTCAAAGGCGGGCAAGACAGACATAGTCACAAGACTTGACTCAACCTCAGGCCGGGGCATGAACGCGCCGCGCGGGACGCGTCGTTCGACAGTCAGTTCCGTCCTGTACTGACACCACAACGATAGCCTCCCGAACTGACCGCCTGAAGGCGTAGCCGTCATCCTTTCCGCAAGTTCAGTTTGGACCAGAAAGCCAAGACGGCTCCAATACGGACGATTGACGAGCGCCGAGTAAAGAAGCAAGGACGTAAGATAGTACGGTAGGTTCCCGCACAACACAAGCCGGGATTGGGGGTGGCGCTCCCGGATGGTTTTTCCGGTGAGATCGTACTCTAGGGCATCTCCCCAAATCCATGTGAGGTTATCCAGGCCGTCTATGGAGACCGCTGCTGCTTGGCCGAGATCCGTGTCTTTTTCAATCGCGTAGACATGTCCGGCCCTGGAGCAAAGCTGCCCGGTTAAGGTCCCTATCCCTGCCCCGATTTCCACGGCGACATAGGAACGGTCGGGAACCATGGCGGACGCTATAATCGAAAGCAATCTGGGGTCGGTTATGAAATGCTGTCCAAGACGCTTCTTGGGCCGCACTCTCGCGTCGCTTAGGATTTGGCCGAAGGTTCTGCTTTCAGCCATCATTCAAGGACGTAAACCTTGAGCCGCCTAAGGCCCCAAGCCAAGGCTTCGTCGTGGGTGTCGAAGCATACGTCGATCTTGTTCCCCCTAATAGCGCTGCCGGTGTCAGCCGCGATTGCGTACCCGTATCCGTCGACGTACACCCTCGAACCAAGCGGGATGACTCTTGGGTCAACAGCTATGACGCCTCTTTGGGCCGGCAACCCGGTGTGGGTCAAACCGTCGGCGAACGGCCCGCAGCACTTGGTACACGGGCAGTAAGCAGTCGCGCTCATCTCAAAAGCCTTAGTAAAGCGGATACTCTCTCCACCGCGCGATACTGTGGTCAAAGTCCCTCTGAGTATGATTTGGTCCACAGGTTCTTTCACAGTCGCCCTTCTCACTTCGTCTCGCTTCACTTCCACCCCGTCTTCGAATCTGACCGAATAGGAAACCCTAGTGATCCCATTAACTCCTACCCTGTATACCCGGGTAAACCCGGCCTCCAGGGATTGGTCAGAGCGGTATTCTGTCTGGAAAGGGAGCGGAACTTCCGAGTACTCCTCACCGAAACCCACCCGGACAACCCTGATGACACCGCCCGCAGGTACATCCTCATCCGGCCCGGGGGTCACAATATCGTCCGGACCCGGCAGAATCCCGGCGAGTCCGAGTATGTCAGGCGTACTTCCAGAAGGCGTCAATACCGTGATTATGCTATCCCCGATTTCCACAAATCTGGGTTCTGCCCGGACAACAGATATTCGCATTCCGTCTTGAACCGGCGATTGAGGTCGAGGCTCGCAATCGTCACGTTCGCCCAACAGGACGCCCGCTTCGTCCAAAACCTCCCCAACCGTGGACGCGCGCGTCCGGAGAAGAACCTCTTTGTCCCGTGTCGCCAAAACCACCAACGATTCTTGGGAACGGGCGATGTGGTTGACGGTAATAATCAAAGCGGCGAGCAGAGCGATGGACACCAGCGCAAAAGGCATCGCGCGGTGCCAAAACGGCCTGCCATGAGCAGGGCCAGTCTGTCGCAAACGCATTCCCTCCTATCTGATACCATTCTTGGGGCATTTGTTCTTTCCCTCTTCTGGCAGGATCACCGGGCAACCCCAATTTCTGGTAGTTTTCCTCTCGCCAACAAAGGGTACTCAAGGCGGACAAGTTTTATACAAATACCCGCGCGGCATTGGCCGTCGTCAGTGCGGCAATCTCCCGGGGTTCGGCGCAAAGCGCTCCGGCTAAGACGTCGAGCGTCCGTAGCACGAATGCCGGCTCGTTTCGCTTCCCCCGGTGCCCTTCTGGCGATAAATAGGGGCAGTCCGTTTCAAGAAGAAGGCGGTCCTGCGGGACGTCGCGGAGCAGCCGGCGGAGGTTCTCGCTCTTGGGATACGTAACGATCCCTCCGATGCCCAAGTATCCCCCCAAGGCCAGGCATTGGCGAAGATAATCCTCTCCTTGGGAAAAGCAATGGAATACGATCGGGGACGTCAGATCGGCTTCTGCCAGCAGATCGAGGACATCCCGCTCTGCTTCCCTTTGGTGGATGATGACGGGAAGGCAAAGCGTTTGCGCCAATCGCAGGCCTTCGCGAAAACACCGTCTTTGAACTTCTGCCGGAACAAGCATCCTGTAGTAATCCAAACCCATTTCACCGAGAGCGCGTACCGCTTTGGGGTTCTTGAGCGCCAAACGCTCGATCTCGCCCCATCGGAAGACGGGATCCCCCGATGAGTGATGGGGGTGTATGCCGGCGGCGCAAAGCATGCCGGTAGCCGAAGCTAAGTCCAAAGCCTTCTTCGAGGAGTCCTCGTCGAAGCCCACCTCAAGGAACGTAACGCCCTCCCGCCGGGCCCGCTCTATTACCTGGTCCCGGTCGCGATCGTACTCTGCCATCGTGACATGGGCGTGCGTGTCAAACACCTCAGGATATGGAGCTACCATTTGCTACCTTCCTGTCCACCGTCAACACCGCAAAACTGTCGCCGTCTTTTGCGGCAAGCAGCATTCCGTTAGAGCGGACACCCCGGATGACGGCGGGCACTAGGTTCTTCAACAGAATGATCTGTTTGCCGACCAGCTCCTCGGCCTTGTAGTGCTCGGCCAAACCGGAAACGATTTGGGTTGTTTCTCCCGCCAGACTAAGCTCCAACATGTACAGCCTGTCTGATCGCTCTACGGGCGAGCAGGCCAAAACCTCGGCCACAACAAGCTCGGTCCTTCGAAATTCGTCAATAGTCACCTGGGAACCTGACGTTTCCCCGTTTGACACTTGCCTCACCCCTACTCTTGTGTCTACTCTAACACCTTAGGCGCCATAGGCATTATGAGCCATACGCCCGCATATGCAAATCCCCCCACCTTGTTGTACAATATTAGCGGATCAATGCGGCTGAGGAACGCACGCCAAAGACCTCCATGTACCCGCCGATCAGAACACATTCTGCAGAAAGTTTTGCCTCATCCTCCAATTTTCGAAAAATCTTCCTGATTCCTCTTGACGATTTCTGGTACTGTTGGTATCTATTTATCTGCAGGCATGTCGAACTGTGGTGAAATTTTGGGGAGGGGATTAGCGATTGATGAAATCGACGGGCGTTGTGCGCAAAGTGGACGAGCTAGGCAGGGTGGTTATCCCCATCGAATTGCGTCGAACTATGGATATCGGAGAAAAGGACTCGCTTGAAATCTACGTGGATGGCGAGAGCATTATTCTGAAGAAATACGAGCCTGCCTGCGTGTTCTGCGGAAATGCCGCGGAGGTCGAGATCTTCAAAGGCAAAAGAGTGTGCAGACACTGCTTAGAGGAGTTGGGCAAAAGATAAGCGAAAGCCGTAGTCTATTATTCTAGACCTTAACAACCGGATCCCTAGATCCGGTTTCCTCTTTTTTCACCCTGATCACCATGACCCATTCGCCCTGAAGCCGTCGATCCCCTAACACTGACAGGATCTCCTCTACGGTCCCTTCGATCGTTCCTTCGTGGATTTTCGTCATTTCTCGACATAAACACACCGCGGCGCCTGGACACACATTTGCCAGATCCTGCAGTGATTTCTTGACGCGGAACGGCGACTCGAAAAACACAGCAGTGACGTCCGGACGCACCCATTCTTCGAAAAAACACTTCCTCTCCCCCGACTTTCTAGGAGGAAACCCACCGAACACGAATTGATCCGCAGGAAAACCCGAAAGAGCCAAGGCACCTGAAACAGCCGACGGGCCGGGCACGAGCACAATCCGGTGTCCGGCGTCTTTTGCGGAACGTATCAGCAAAGCACCGGGATCGGATATGGCGGGCATGCCCGCGTCGGACAATAACGCCACCGACTTGCCCTCCTGAAGAAGGCGAAGGACATGGGGCGTTCGTTCTCGCTCAACATGCTTGTGAAGCGAAAACAACGGCTTTTTGATCTCTAGACGCGACAACAATTTCATGGTACGCCTTGTATCCTCGCACGCGATGATGTCCGCTGCGCCGAGGACCTCCACTAGCCTGTACGTCGCGTCTTTAAGATTGCCGATGGGAGACCCACAAATATACAGCGTGCCGCCATAAGCCGGATCCAGAGTTAGCCCTTCTTCTCGTCAACTTCTTCGGGTGGAAACTCGCGAGTGGCGCCATCCTCCAATTGGACGACCAGAATTCCCTTGAGGGGATTCTGCGATACTATTTTTCCCTCGCCTTCGGGGGTGACCACCGTGGATCCCACCGAGATTAGCGTGCTCTTGGAGTCTTCGTAGTGTTCGCATTCGAAACGGAGACAGCACAGAAGGCGCCCGCACGTCCCGGAAATCTTGGTGGGGTTCAGAGACAAATTCTGATCCTTGGCCATCTTTATCGAGACGGGTAGGAAATCGGAGAGGAAACTTGCGCAGCACAATGGCCTACCACAAGGGCCTATTCCTCCGGTCAGCTTCGCCTGATCGCGCACCCCGATCTGCCGCAGTTCCACCCGGGCACGCAAAGCCGAAGCAAGGTCCTTGACGAGCTCGCGGAAATCGACCCTACCGTCGGCGGTGAAGTACAAGACGACTCTAGAGCCGTCGAAAGTGTACTCAGCGTCCACCACGTGCATTTCGAGGTTGTGCTCCACGATTTTGGCTTTGGCGGTAACGATGGCTTCTTGCGCCTTTTTCTTGTTCGCCTCGTTCACGGTTTCGTCTTCCGCTGTCGCCGGCCGAACGACTCTTTTTAGAGGCAACACAAGCTTGCTTTCGTGTACGTCCTTCACCGTAAGCGCGACTTCGCCCATTTCAAGCCCGCGGACGGTTTCCACGAGCACTCGCTGCCCCGAAGCCAAATCCATGTCGGACGGATCAAAGTAATACACTTTTCCTCGTTCCTTAAACCTGATTCCCACAACAAGAGCCATAAAAATCCCTCGCTAAACGGGGGCTAGCCGGGCCTTGGACTTAAGTCCGGGACCCCTCGCAATGTCTTGGACAACTCGATGAACAAAGTTGAGAAAACTAGGAGCGCGTTCACGTTTCGGTCGAGCCTGGCCCTCGCCTTTATGACAGAATTCATCGCCGTGTGACAGCGTCTCAAGCTTTGTTCATCGCCGGAACCGTGTAAGGCGATCCGGCGGTAAAGCCTGCCTTTGACGGCACTCAACAGGCCGGCCAATACCCTCGATCGTTCAGAACCATCGGCCTTGGCGAGGCGCGCAGCCAATTCGAGAGGCGAACCCGAAAAAACCTCCGCCAGAAGATCTTCCCCAAGCTGCGCCTTCCGAAGCGAAGCTCCGTCCCCTTCTTCGTCGTCCGAAACTGCGTGTCGGAAGGGGACAACCTGACACCGTGATACTATCGTTTCTGGGATCGCGGTAATATTGGCTGTCGTCATGATGAACGTAACGTAGCCGGGCGGCTCTTCCACCAATTTCAGCAACGCGTTGGCCGCCTCATCGTTCATGTCTTCCGCGTTCTGCACTATGAAAACCTTACGTTTCGAATGGAACGGCCTGGTCATCGCCTCTCCCAGTATCTCATGAGACTTCTTGAGGCGAATCACGGAGCCTTCCTTTTCCACAACCGTCAAGTCCGGATGGGATCGCTTGGCAACCTCCCGGCACGAGTAACAAGAGCCGCACGGTTTGCCCAAATCCGGTTCGTCAGGAATGGGATTGTCGCAAAGAAGCCCGGCAGCGAACGCAAACGCCGCAGACTCTTTCGGTGACCCCGGAGGGCCCCTGAACAAGTAAGCATGTGACGCCCTGCCGGAGCGCAACGTAGCCTGCAGTATCTTTGACGCGATTTGATTATCGAAAGTGTTCACACCTTGAAGAATCTGTCCACGGACAGGATGAACACCGTCGCTCCGCCGACCACGACTCCGACCGGATACGGAACATATGACTCCCCGGGCCCCACGGGCGTTACCGGCGTTACAAGCTGCTCCCGAGCCCTGCAGGTGCTTTTGATAATCTCCAGAACCTTCTCTGTATCGGCATCGTCGACTCCAATCAGCACCGTGGAGTTGCCCTCCCGCAGAAATCCTCCGGTGGAAGCCAACTTAGTCGCACTGAACCCTGCGTGGACGAGGCTTTGCGTAAGGCGGGGCGCGTCTTTATCCTGTACGACCGCGATTACGAGCTTCATAGAGTCTCTCCCTCCTTCTTGCGATGAAACTCTTTTTGTACCTCAGCCATAACAAGCGACAGTATGCGGTCCCGAGGCAAAGTTGCGTCGATTAGGCGCATCCTTTCCGGGTAGGCCAAGGCCAAAGTCCGGTAACCCTCTCGGACTCGTGAGTGATAAGAATCATCCCTAGACTCGATCTTGTCCTTTTGCTTAGGGGCTAATCTCTCGTCAAACACCTGCGGGTCACAGACATCGAGCACAAACGTCAGGTCCGGGGATATCCCTCCGGTGGCGATTCGGTTAACCTTTTCGATGCTTTCTAGAGAAATTCCTCCCGCGTAACCTTGGTAGACGATAGTAGAATCAGTGAATCGTTCGGCTAGCACCACCCGTCCCGCCATCAAGGCGGGCCGGATAACCCTGTGGACGATCTCGGCCCTGGCGGCTGAGTACAAAAACAACTCCGCCAATATCGTTCTGTCCGGACCGTGGGGATCTAGTAGGATGTTCCTGACCACCTCTCCGAATTCAGTCCCTCCGGGCTCTCTGGTGATCAGGACTTCAACGCCGCGGGCCATTAGGGCCTCTCGGAGCAAGCCCAGTTGGGTCGTCTTGCCCGAACCGTCGCACCCCTCGAAGGTTACAAAAGTGCCGCGCATTTGCCCGCGCCCCCGTTCGTAAGCCACGTTCTGCCGTCAGTTGAGCCGCATTTCGCCGCCCGGCGGCATCTTGTCCGTCTCCAGTTTAGCACAAGGACATGCTTCTGATCTGGAAAGGTTATCCACAAGCTCTCCCACTTATCCCCAGACTTGTCAACAACCTTCGGCAGGCTTTGGCAGGGTGTGACGCAAGCCACACAGCATTCACCCAGCCCACAAACACATGAGATATAATGTGACATAGTGTGTTCCGTTCAAGTCTTCCTGTAGAATTGGGACCGTTCTGTGCGTCTATAAGTTCCATTACGAACCGGGGTAGTGAAAGAGCTTGACGGATCTGATCCTGGAACTGCACGGCATCGAAAAGAGCTTCGGCGACACCAAGGTCCTAGACGGTATCGACCTTCTTGTGCGCCAAAGCGAGTTCATCACGCTTTTGGGCCCTTCAGGTTGCGGCAAGACCACCACTCTTCGCATAATTGCCGGACTCGAATGTCCGGACCGGGGCCGCGTCCTGATAAAGGGCAAAGACATGACCATGGAGGAGCCGAATAAACGGCCAGTTAACATGGTGTTTCAGAACTATGCTTTGTTCCCGCACATGACGGTGGAAGCCAACATAGGCTACGGGCTGCGCCTTAAGCGCATGGACAGAGGCGCCATAGGAAGGACCGTCTCCGAAGCGCTCGATCTTGTTCAGCTGCCGGGTTACGAGAGGCGAAAGCCTGACGAACTGTCAGGAGGTCAGCGTCAAAGAGTGGCGATAGCCAGGGCCATCGTCAATCAACCCGCCGTTCTGCTTCTTGATGAGCCCCTGGGGGCCCTCGATCTCAAATTGAGGCATCAGATGCAGATTGAACTGAAAAGGCTTCAGAAGAGACTGGGCGTGACCTTCATCTATATAACGCACGACCAGGAAGAGGCCCTCAATATGTCGGACCGCATCGCTGTCATGCGAGACGGCCGGTTTGAGCAGATCGGCACGCCGGCCGAGGTCTACGATCACCCAAAGACCAGCTACGTGGCAAACTTCGTTGGGTCCGCCAATGTTCTTTCAGGAACGGTCACGACCACCTGCCGGGACCGCCTTTCCTTCAGGACTGACGACGGCGCCGGCGAAGTAAGCACTCGAGGTGCGAAGATCAAAGAAGGACAGGCTGTGACCTTCGCCATAAGAAGCGAGCTTATCAACCTTGTTCCGAGAGAATGCGAGGCCCTGGGCCTCAGGGCGACGGTCAAGGAAAAGAACTACGCCGGTGGAGTCCTCCAGATGATCGTTTGCCTGAGCGATGGCAGCGAATTGGTGTCCAGCCGGCACGGCATCGATTCACCGTTGACGCCCGGCGACGAGGTTCTTGTTACCTGGCAGCCCGAACACGCCGTTCTTGTCGATCTGGAGGACCCCGCATGAGACCGAGAACGTCTCATCTGCTGATTGCGCCGCTGTATGTCTTCGTGGCTCTCTTTGTGGCGGGGCCTTTGGTTTATATGGTTATCCTGAGTTTCCTTACAAGGGCTGAAACGTGGGGCGTGGTCGTCCGGTTCACGACGTCCAATTATGTGAACATGGTCAAACCGGTGTACCTAAAGACCTTTTACGAATCCTTCAAGCTGGCCGGGTTGACTACGACCCTGGTGACCCTCGTGGGATATCCCTTCGGCTATTTCATGGCAAGGCGGCCTGCCGTGTGGAAAAGCAGGATAATGATGCTGCTTATGATCCCCTTCTGGGTCAGCTCGCTGATCCGGCTGTACGGCTGGATCATCATCTTCAGGGCTAACGGCACTCTGGACAGCTTGCTAATGGGGCTCCGGATCACCGGTGCTCCCCTCAGGCTGCTTTACACCTACGGCGCGGTTGTGGTCGGAATGGTTTACGCGCTAGTTCCTTTTATGATCTTTTCGGTATTCGCATCCGCGGAAAAACTGGATTGGCACTTGGTCGAAGCGGCGAGAGATCTCGGCGCAACGCCATTCCAAGCGTTTTGGACGGTCACCCTCAAGCTTACTCTACCGGGGCTTCTGTCCGGAGTCATCTTGACCTTCATACCGTCCATGGGGTTATTCTTCATCGCGGACATCCTTGGCGGTAATAAGGTCGTCCTAGTGGGAAATCTCATTCAGGAACAACTTATGAAAGCCCGCAACTGGCCTTTCGCGGCCGCTCTCGCCGTCGTTCTCATGGCGCTCACAAGCTTAATGATAGCCGCTTACCGGAAATTATCGGGCGTGAAGGATCTGGAGGGCCTGGTATGAGGAGGCATTACCGGCTGCAAGTAGCATACCTCGGCATCGTACTCGCCATCATGTACGTGCCTATCGCTCTCGTCATCGCGTATTCTTTCAACGCCAGCAGGATCAGTTCCGTTTGGGGCGGCTTCTCCCTGAGATGGTATGGCGAACTCGCAAGAGACAAAAGTATGCTTCAGGCTCTCTCAAATAGCCTCATTTTGGCCACGATCAGTAGCACCCTAGCGGCAGTGATCGGGACCTTAGCGGCCGTCGGCATGCCCAATGCCACCTGGCGCACGAAGGGCGCGATGGAGTATATCTCGACCCTTCCGATAATGATCCCCGAAATCATCTTGGGGATGGTTTTTCTGGTATACTTCGCCCTAATAAGGTTGCCGCTCGGAATGGGCAGCCTCATTATCGCCCACACGTCTTTCGGCATCCCGTACGTGTACATGCTGGTAAAGGCGAGACTTGTGGGTATCGACAAGAGTTTCGCGGAAGCCGCTAAGGATCTAGGGGCGAGCGAGTGGAACGTGTTTTTCGACGTCACCTTGCCGTTGATCTTCCCGGCGATCGCATCAGGTGTGTTGCTGGCCTTCGCTATGAGCCTTGACGACGTAGTGATCAGTATCTTCGTAACGGGGGTCAACACAAACACGCTGCCCATCAAGATCTACACGCAATTGAAAACGGGTGTGACGCCGAAGACGAACGCTCTTTGCTCGCTTATGTTCCTTGCCACGCTTTTGATCCTGGCATTATCCGGACTGATCGGTCGATTAGGCAAGAGTTACTCAAGTCAGAAAGGAGTAAGGAAAGATATATGAAGAAAGTAGGGCTATCCGTGTTGGCGCTTTTGCTGTTGGCGAGCCTGCTTTCGGGTTGTGCCAAGAAGGAGAACGTTCCGCCTGCTCCTCCGGCCCGGCTAAACCTCTTTACTTGGGAAGGTATGTTTCCGGACGACGTCTTGGACGCGTTCGAGAGGGAAACAGGCATCGTTGTCAACTACGCCAACTTCGATTTTGACGAGACTATGCTAGCGAAACTTGAAGCCGCGAAGGGCGGGGATTATGACCTAGTCATCGCCGACGATTACATCATCGAGGCAGTTATCGCCCAAGGGCTTGCCCAAAAGCTCGACAAAGCCAAGATCTCGAACTTCAAGAACATTAACCCCATCTATCAGGGTCAGTTCTACGATCCAGAGGACGAATACACCGTTCCTTACGGCGCGGGCGTCCAGACCATCGTTTACAATCCGGCAGCGGTCGACGTTAAGATCGCGGGATACGCTGATCTTTGGGACCCGTCTCTCGCGAATGACATCGGCGTCATCGCGAACCACAGGGTCATCAACGGGATGGCCCTCAAGGTTCTCGGAGAGAGCTACAACACAGAAAATCTTGATACGATTAGGGTAGCCGGGGAAAAACTCCTGGCACTCGCTCCGAACATCCGGTTGATCAAAGACGACAATTTGCAAGATGACCTGCTCTCGGGCGAAATCGATGTTGCGGTTATGTACACCTCTCAGGTGACGATGGCGAAACTTGAGAAACCTGATCTTGAGGTTGTGTTTCCGAAAGAGGGAATCGGGTTCGGCATAATGGCGAACTTCATTCCTTCCAAGGCGCCCAACCCCGACGCCGCTCACAAGTTCATCGACTTCATACTGCGCCCGGAGGTCTCCGCCGAGTGTTACGAGTGGCTGGGATACTATTGCACGAACAAGGACGCGGACCATCTCATAGCCGATGAGTACAAGGATTTCCTGACGCTTCCCGCCGGCTTCAACTTGGACATGGAGATGATTCAAAACGTGGCAGGCGCCGCCGAGGAAGTCCATACGCAGGTGTGGACCGAGTTCAAATCGGCTTGCGGGCAGTAACAAGGTTTTTTAGCCCGGTGACAGGGTAACCGAATCGGGAAGGCGGCCGGTTGATCGCCGGCCGCCCTTCCAAACTAACGTCTCTGACTTCGAGAACCCAAGCAGAGCTCCTCGCGCTAGATCTGACGCTACGAGTCCTTCTTGCGCCGGCAGTCCGGACAAAGTCCCTCAAATACTATCCTATGCCCGGCGATCTCATAGCCCGTTTCTTCGGCAAGCGCACGATCAATCTCGGCGAGGTATGGCATGTCGACGTCCGTCACTCTGCCGCACCCCGCACAGTACAGATGATGGTGTGGCTCCACCTTGCGGTCAAACCGATCTTGTCCGTACATCCGGAGGTGCCACACCTCACCTTCATCGCTTAGCAGATTGAGGTTGCGGTACACGGTCCCAAGACTTATCTTGGGGTCCTCAGCCCGGATTTGGGTGTAGATCTCCCAGGCAGAAGGGTGGTCGTGACGACTTCGCACGGCTTCAAGTACCATGGCACGCTGTCTTGTGCGGCGCTTACGTCTCATCTTCGCCTACAAAGTGGCCTCGACCAAGGCTCTATGACTCAGGACAGATAGCTCCTTTACTCTGTCTAGACAGAGCCCTAACGCCGCGGTCATCCGCTCACCGTACTCGCGGTCGGCCAACAGGCAGTGAACCGCGTGACGGTACTTGATGTTCTCGGTGACCGGGGCCAGGTCTGCAGCGGTATTACCGATTAGCAGCTGCCTTTTGTCTTCGGTGAGCACTCGCCATAGGTCTCCGCCGGCACGGAAGCAATCGTCGGTGGGGTCGTCTTTGGGATCATACCGCCACATGGCGCCGTCGATATCCAAAGGCGGCTCAGCGACCTCGGGCTGCGCTGTCCAATACCCGGCACTGTTCGGGCTGTATGCCGGCGTACGTCCGTAGTTACCGTCCACCCTCATAGCGCCGTCTCTGTGATAATCGCTGACTTGGCACTTTGCCCGGTTAACCGGGATGAGGTTATGGTTTACCCCAAGACGGTATCGCTGAGCATCGCCGTAAGAAAAGAGCCTTCCTTGAAGGAAACGATCAGGCGAAAACCCTATACCGGGGACCACGTGGGCAGGCGTGAACGCTGCCTGCTCGACCTCTGCGAAAAAGTTCTCCGGATTACGGTTGAGTTCCAAGACTCCAACCTGGATCAGCGGAAACTCTTTGTGACGCCAGATCTTGGTGATGTCGAACGGGTTCTCATAGTGGTTTTTGGCCTGCTCCTCGGTCATTACCTGGATGTACATAGTCCAGCGCGGAAAGTCTCCTTTTTCGATCGCCTCGTATAGGTCTTTGCCGTGGTGTTCCCGGTCCATGCCGTTTATGCGCGCGGCCTCTTCGTTGCTGAGGTTCTCGATACCCTGCTGAGTTTTGAAGTGGAATTTGCACCATACGCGCTCGTTCTTCTCGTTGTAGAGGGAAAACGTGTGTTCTCCGAAAAAGTGCATACGTCTAAAAGAGGCGGGAATCCCGCGGTCGCTCATTACTATCGTGATCTGATGGAAGCATTCGGGTAGCAGCGTCCAAAAATCCCAGTTGTTCTGAGCGGAGCGGCGACCGGTATGAGGGTCTCTCTTGACAGCTCGGTTAAGGTCGGAAAAGTTGTGAACGTCCCTGATGAAAAAGGTCGGGGTGTTGTTGCCCACCAGGTCCCAGTTGCCCTCCTCGGTGTAGAACTTGACGCCGACTCCCCTGATATCTCTCTCGCAGTCTGCAGCTCCCCTCTCCCCCGCCACGGTTGAAAAGCGTGCGAACAGTTCGGTTTCTTTGCCGAGTTGGAGCGCCTTGGCCTTGGTGTACTGAGAGATGTCGTGAGTAACTGTTAGTTTGCCATAGGCACCCCAGCCTTTGGCGTGCATGCGACGCTCAGGGATTACTTCCCTGTTGAAGTGGGCCATCTTCTCCAAGAGCCATACGTCTTGCAGGACCACTGGGCCGCGAGGCCCGGCGGTAATTGCGTTCTCGTTGTCGGGGATAGGGGCGCCCACCTCATTGGTGAGCTTCTTGTGGTCACTCATTCTTCTGCCTCCTTCGTCTGCTTTTCATGCCACCCTAGCTCATAACCCCAAAACACTGCGTGCCGTTGATTACGTACGCACGTTAACGACGCACGCGCCTGTAGGGGAACGCTAATAGTAAGCATTACTAATATAGTGCAGAATGGCGCACTGTCTGTCAAGATATAAAGCCCCACCGACTGGTGGGGCTTCCTTATATGATTTTCCCGGCGGTGACCTAC
>CAZMEF010000014.1:0-19762 GCA_964565305.1 uncultured Eubacteriales bacterium
AGGGAGAACATAGCCCTCGGCAGGGCGGACGCCACTTTGGAGGATATCGAGGAAGCGGCGGCGCGGGCCCAAGCGGCACCGTTCATCGCCGAGCTGCCGAGAGGCTACGACACGCCTGTGGGCGAGCGCGGAATCGGGCTGTCCGGCGGCCAGAGACAAAGGCTCGCCTTGGCGAGGGCACTCCTCGTGAATCCTAGGGTCCTTATTCTCGACGAGGCAACCTCAAGTGTGGACACGGAAACCGAGTACGCCATACAGGAGGGATTGGAAGAGGCGATGAAAGGACGGACCTGCATCATCATCGCCAAGCGGCTGTCGACTATTCGGGATGTTGACCGCATCGTGATCATGGAGCAGGGCGGAATAGCGAAGATAGGAACCCACGAAGAACTGCTCTCAGAGCCGGGGTTCTATCGTAAACTCTTTGAAAGCCAGTTTGCGGAGCAAGACGTTGACAGGGCGCTGGCGCTGGAGCTTTCGGCCGGCCCGACCCTTTGCGAAGGCGGTGAGGCCGGTGTCTGAGTACGATTTGGACCTACAAGAGGACGCAACTGAAGCGCCGTTCAACAAGGAACGATTCCTTAGGATCCTGGGATACGCGTTGCCGTACAATAAGACGGTAGCTTGGTCGGCGACTCTCACCTTGTGCGGAATCGTGGTGAATCTGGCGGAGCCGCTCCTATTGAAAAGAGCCATTGACGATGGCGTGGGCGGCAATAGCGTGCCCGTGCTCGTGCAAGTTGTCGGCATCCTCCTTGCCTTGAGGGTTTTCCATCTCGTAACCCAGCGCAGGCAGATCAAGACCGTGGCGTTCTTGGCCCAAAAGATCCTCTATGATTTGAGGCAAGAGCTGTTCACCCGGGTTGAAAGCTTGCCTTTCTCCTTCTTCGATCACCGTCCCGTCGGCAAAGTCATTTCGAGGGTCACAAATGACGTGAACCACATGGGAAACCTGGCCGCAAACGGGGTCGTGAACCTTCTTAGCCAGATGGTGTCGCTGGTGGGCATTGTGGTCATCATGGTCAGTATGCATTGGCGGATGGCTTTGGTCTCGTTCACAACGGTACCGTTCTTGTTCCTCGTGCTGACAAAGGTCAGATGGGCTCTGGAAAGCGCCTGGGGTCAGACGAGAAAAGCCGTTGGTGAGATAAATGCCCACCTTAACGAAACGGTTCAAGGGCTTCAGGTCATACAGGCCTTTGGACGAGAGGGTTCAAACAGCGACAAGTTCTCCAAGTCGAACCAGAAATACTACGGCTTCTACATGAAAGCCACCAAAATTGACCAGTCGTTCTGGCCCCTGGCGGACCTCGTGGGCGCCATAGGCACGTGCGTAGTGGTCATGTACGGGGCGAAGTTGGTCGCCGGGGGCGAGATCACCATCGGATTCATCATGGCGTTCGTCAATTATCTGGGGAAGTTCTGGGGACCTTTCAGCACTTTCTCGAGGGTGTGGAGCCAAATCCTTTCTGCTATGGCCTCCGCCGAGCGAGTGTTCGGGATAATGGACCACGATACCGAGTCCGAAGAGATCGCCAGGAAGTCGGCGGCATCGGCGTCCGCCGGGTCCCCGCCAGACCTGATAGACCTTCCCACTGTCGCCGGAGAGGTGACGTTCGACCACGTTACTTTCGGCTACAGGTCGGATGATCCCGTGTTGCACGATGTCAGCTTCACCGTCAAACCCGGTGAAACCGTCGCCTTAGTCGGCCCCACCGGGGCTGGAAAAACCACCATCATCAATCTGATCGCCCGGTTCTACCTTCCCAGTTCCGGCAAGGTTCTCGTGGATGGGCACGATATCCAGGAAGTCAACCTGCCGTCCTACCGCAGCCAGTTGGGTATGGTGCTACAGGACACCTTCATCTTCTCCGGAAGCGTGCTGGACAACATCAAGTTTGGCAAACTAGACGCTACGATGGATGAAGTGGAAAAAGCCGCGGAAGCGGCGAACGCCAGGGATTTCGTGGAAGCCATGCCGCAGAAGTACGAGTCAGAGGTGAAGGAACGAGGGAGCAACCTCTCGACCGGGCAGAGGCAACTTCTGGCCTTCACCCGGGCGCTTCTGGCGGATCCCCGAATTCTGATACTAGACGAGGCAACTTCCAGCATCGACCCGGAAACTGAACGGCTGATCCAAAACTCTATAAAGGCGCTCTTGAAAGGCCGCACGGCATTCATCATCGCCCACAGGCTTTCGACGGTGCGCGCCGCCGACCGGATAATGGTGATAGAAGACGGCCGGATCGCCGAACAAGGTTCACACGATGACCTTGTCAACACAGGGGGCCTGTATTCCCAGCTCTACGAAGCCCAGTTTCGAAAGGTAAGCTGAGGCTCGTCTATAGGAGCCGCACGTTGTTTATTTGCAACTCGAACCTGGCGCCCAGGTATTCGGCGGCTCGCTTGCAAGCTATCATCCTTGTAAGGAATATCTCAAAGTACTCCATAACCGGCGATATAGCGGTATCCACCGTCAGTTCAAGGGCTATCGTTTTGGTGCCCCGGTCGACCCGGAGGAATGATCGCGTGGCGGCGAAGTTGACGCGGTCGTGGACGTCGAAATTCAGGGTGTCTTGGTTTCGAACCCTGGACCGGTGCACGTCGGACTTGTCGCCGAGTATGACGGCGGCGGAAACCGGTGAGGAAGCGGAAATCGCGTCCTCGGGATCGTGGCTTCCGATCGCTCCGATGATCGTCGCGATCTCCTTTGGGCTCATTCCCCGCGAATGAAGCAACCGTTCGGCTATGGCAGCCCCTGATTGCGCGTGGTAAAAGCGCGAAATCACGTTGCCGATGTCGTGAAGGTAGCCGGCGATGCGTGCAAGTTCGACCTCACGCTCGGAGAAGTCCAAGTGTTCCAGGACATTTCCGGCTATGGCGGCAACCAGGCCGGCGTGCCTCTGCCCGTGGTCTGTGTATCCCAGGGCTCCTAGATGGCTGTTGCCTCCTTCAAGGTACGCCATGATCTCCGGGTCGTCTCTGAGGTCATCAAGGGTTAGAGAGCGGGTTACTTCATCCACTTATCAATCATCTCCAGCGAATCGAGATATTCTTTGTAGCCGGGATTAAGCACGAACTGCCCCTTCGAGAGAACTTCGTAATCCCAGGGGAACATGATATGCCCGGGAGTCTCAAGACCGTACCACGTTGGCTTCCAACTATCGGACAAAGCCCAGATACACGCGGTACGCACCAGCTTCGCGCCCTGTTTCTTGCATTGCGTGGAAACGATTCTGATCGTCTCCCCTGTGAGCACCATCTCGTCTATGATCAAGACGCGTTGAGCCGAGACTTTTTCTGTGACGGATACGACGACCTCCGGCCGGTCGCTCACTATCTCGCCGCGTCGTCGCCTGGTCACAAGGCACGGAAAAAGGTCCACCCTCATGAGACAAGCGACGATCGAAGCCGGTATGAGGCCGCCCTTTCCGATCCCGACGATAATATTGGGGCCCAGCATCTTGTCGGCCGTAACCGCGATCTGCCGGCACACCGTGTCGACTTCCTCCCACGTCAGGCGGTATGACGATTCTTCAATGTACTTCACGTCCACAATACCTATGGCCCCCGTCCCTTTGCCTTGGCGACCTTCCAGAAGAACATTCCTCTCTTTTCTCGAAACATCCTTCACGAAAATGAAGGGATACAGTGGGTACGCGTTGAATTCCTACCGCACGGAAAGGAGGTGGTGTCGAGTGCCAAGTTGTAGGACGCCGCTCGGCGCCTCCAATCCCAGCGGAAGGACCGCCGGGTAGCGCAAAGAACCCCCGGGTTTCCCCGGGGGTTTTCCATGTCTTACCTAGTGCTCATATTCGACGAATTCTTCGCTTGAGTCTTTTCGGTTGCGATATCTGTCGTGGCGATCCAAAAGAGCCTTCCTCACGCGAACAGCCGCCGGCGTCACTTCCACCAATTCGTCATCGTTTATCCACTGCAAGGCGTCTTCGAGGCACATCGCCCTGTGGGGGGTCAGCCGCAGAGCCTCGTCGGCTGAGGCCGACCGGAGATTGGTCAGGTGTTTCTTCTTGCAGACGTTTATGTCCAAATCCCTGGGCCTTGAGTGTTCACCGATCACCTGCCCACAGTAAACTTCTTCGCCGGCCCCGACGAACAATATCCCGCGTTCTTGCGCGTTGTGAAGGGCGTATGCCGTGGTCAACCCGGTCTCCCAGGTAATCATCGCCCCTGCTCGCCTCGTTACGATCTCCCCCGAATGCTCCGCGTAACGGTCAAAAACGTGGTGCATGATCCCCAGCCCTTTGGTCAAAGTCAGGAAGTTCGGGCGAAGTCCCATGATTCCGCGGGTAGGGATCGAGAAGGTCAACCGCACTCGACCGGAGTTGGAAGAGTCTGGACGCATATCGAGCATTGTGGCCCGCCTGGGGCCCAGTTCCTCCATCACCCGTCCCATGAACTCCTCCGGTATGTCGATGGAGAGCCGCTCGAAAGGCTCGTGTTTCTTCCCGTCGATGGTCTTGACGATGACCTCCGGTTTCGACACCGCCATCTCGTAACCTTCGCGCCGCATGTTCTCAATTAGGATAGAGAGATGCAGCTCTCCCCGGCCGCTGACGTTGAACGAATCGGGATCTTTCGTGTCGACCACCTTGAGGCTGACATCTTTTTGAGCTTCTTTGTAGAGCCTTTCGCGCAAGTGCCTGGAAGTGACGTATTGTCCCTCGAGTCCGCTGAACGGGCTGTCGTTGACTTTGAAGGTTACAGAAAGGGTGGGTTCTTCGACCTTTATGGGCTTCAGCGGAAGCGGGTTCTCCGGGTCCGCGACAGTCTCCCCGATATTTGGGTCTGCGATTCCCGATACAGCGGCGATGTCGCCGGCGTCTACCCGTTCCACCTCAAGCTTTTTCAACCCTCCAAAAACCCACAACCGGGATATTTGGACGGGAATCTTTGTTCCGTCAAGCCTGCAGAGAACCGCCTCCTGACCGCGCCGCAAGAAACCGCCCTCGACTCTCCCGATGGCGATCCTCCCGATGTAATCATCGTGCGACAAAGTGCTCACCATCATTTGCAGCGGCGCGCCGGTCTTCGCCACCGGCGGGGGCACCCAATCGAGGACCGCGTCAAGGATCGGAGCCACTCCGCTATTGGGAAAAGCCGAACGGTCCGGCGAAGCGTTGTACTCCACGGCTTCCTTGATGTCCGCTGTCGAAAAACCGGAACGGGCATCGGTGTAGACAGCGGGAAAATCCAGGTCTTCGTCTTTGGCCCCGAGGTTTATCAGGAGATCGAAAACTTCGCTGTGAACCTCCTGTATGCGGGCGTCGGGACGATCGACCTTGTTCACGGCCAACACTATCTTCAGGCCGTAATCTAGGGCCTTTTGAACGACAAATCGAGTCTGCGGCATGGGACCGTCACAGGCATCCACGAGCAAAAGGGCCCCATCGACCATGCTGAGGATGCGCTCTACTTCTCCGCCGAAATCGGCGTGCCCGGGTGTATCAACGATGTTAATCTTGATGCCCTTGTAGTTTATGGAAGTATTCTTAGCGAGGATAGTGATCCCGCGCTCTCGCTCGATGTCATCCGAATCCATGACGCGCTCTTCAACGACTTGGTTAGCGCGAAAAGTCCCAGTCTGGCGCAGCAAAGCGTCCACAAGCGTGGTTTTGCCGTGATCCACATGAGCGATAACGGCTATGTTGCGTATCCCCTCGTTGACCGTCTGTACGGCCATCTATTGTACCCCTCCGTCCGAAGCCCGCACCGAAGCCCGCGCCCATCACTTTTTTACGAAACATCATTATACATCTTTTGCCCCCTAATCCGAGAGATAAATGCTAGACTTGAAAAAGTGCCAAGATACGGTTGCGGGGGCCTAATAGTGACCAAAATCGCTGATTTCTTCATCGACGTCGTGATCGGGCTGTTCAGGAATCTCAGGGCTAACACCCTTCTAAGGTGGCTGGGGACGCCGTTTCAAAGGCTCTTCGACAAGGTCGGAAAAACCCACGAGTTCCTTACAATACAGGGAATGGCGGTTCTTGAAAATGACGGCTACGAAAACGCGGCCCGGTTCTGCGGCTCTCACAAAGACGCCGTCATCGACGGCAATTACTGGGCCGATACTCTCTGGATGAACGCCACTCACCACTACAACCCGAAAACAGGGCGGGGCCTTCTGGTCTGGCCGGGCGCGCCCGACCAGTTGAAGTACTGGTTTGGGAGGGCGCTCAAGCATTGGCGGGGCGGAGAGTGCGCGAAAGCTATGTTTACGTTGGGGGCCTGCCTGCACATTGTGCAGGACTGTTGCCAGCCCTACCACTCGAACTGCAAAGCTCTTTCGGGACATCAGAAATACGAGACCTGGGTCGACCAGAATAAGGAACAGTTCGCGGTCCAAGATGGGGGGATGTACGGGGCATCGACTACCCCCGAAGGATGGGCACACCTGAACGCGTCGTATTCCCACACGTTTCTGGAAGGAGTCTGCAAAGTTCTGCCTTCATCCGAAAAAGAGCGGCAGGACGGAAGACGGGCGATAACAGCAGACCTTCTGGCCCGGGCTCAACGGACCACAGCGGGGTTCATCATGTTCTTCTTGGGCAAGGCGCTCGAGTCCGGCGAGAAGGCTTGCGTTACCTATGGGCACCCCGAGGACCTGTTGGCCCGACAAGTCACCGGCCGATGACAACCACATCGATAGACCCGATGGACGTCCCCGACACCTTGAGCTTGTCGCCTTTCTTCACGGACGCGAGATCCGCAAGCGCCCCGTCTTTGATTACGAGGGCGTTTTGAGCGACCTGAACTGTAGCGCCGGAAGAAGAATCGCCGATGGTAAGTACCCGATCCCGGACCGCTAGAACGCTTCCTTCAAGTTTAAGCGGCGGCGTGTAAGTTTTTTCACCCCAGAATACGGTCCCTTCGGCGTCCATCCGGACGGTCACCCGGTCTCCCGGAAAAAGGTCCGAAAATGGACCGTCTTTCGCCAAGGACCAATCGATTACGCCGGAGTCTTTCGCGTAACGGGCGGTTTGAATCTCGCCTGCCCAAAGCGACAGACTGTCTTTGGCCGAAGACACCACAGTGCCGGAAACAATGGAGGCCGTCCCGAGATTCTCCCGCGCCTCCAGATAACGAAGGCAGCCTTTGTCCGATCCTGCAAGTACAGGGGACCCGACGCCTAACTCATCCCGGCCGAACAGCCCAAGAATGACCGGATCCTTCTCGATGGTCGCGATCACGCATCCGGAGAAATAGAAGACCCCGCCCCTCTCGCCGAGATACCGGCCGCTGACCCTGGTGTCGAGCCTTTCCATCACTTGACCCCACAAGACCCTTCCCCTACTGTCCACGTAAAGGTTCACACGATCGCCCCAGGACAGATCGGAAACAGGAACGGCTTTCCTCTTCACCAAGTCGGCCAGTTCCAAAGATGGAGACGCGGTTATGGGAAAAGCCTCCCCCGTTGGGATCAGGGCCGTTTCCAAGAAGACCTTACCTTCTTTTGATGGCTGCGCCGTGGCCACACATTCCAGAACTCTCGCTCCTTCTATCCGGTCCTCGATCAAGATGAACTGGATGTCGGAGATCTCCGGACCCGCCAAAGTCAATACATCGCCGGCCTTCACGTCGAAGAAAGATGTTCTGGCGTCTTTCAGGTAGACTTGCGTGGATAGCCCGAGGCTTGCTTGCTCAAACGCGGGCATGAGAAAAACGGAAGAGCCTGCCATCTGGCCCACCCGACCTCGCGAAGAGAACTCCGCTCTCCACACATACTCGGCCCAAGTTGCCTTGCCGCGTGAATCGATGGACAAACGGACCCGCGAGCCGGATGGGGCGTCAGCCGCAGATTCCAGCGTTTTCTCGGCGGCGTTCACAACCTTAAGGTCCTTCGGGACCTCTAGGCGAAATAGGCCCGCGTCGTCGAAAACGAGAGAACCGCTCACTAGAAAGACTTCCAACGAGGACGCCGCGCTGAGCCGTTCCTCAATCGCCACGGCTCGAACGTCGCCGGGCGAAGCCCCTGTCACTTTGACGACGTCGCCGGGAACCACAGTGCTAAGAGGTACAAGGACGCCGTTCACACGGACCGTTGCCGCGGCGGACACCTCGCAGGGGAAGAAAGCGTCACCCAACCAAAGACGGTTGCCCTCTTTTACCATAACTTTCGCTGTCCGGCTAAATGCCTCGAGATTTGGCGTTTGGACGGCGCCGGTAGAGACACCGGGCGCTTTGCCGGACGCCGGCTTCTTCTTAAGGGTTAAGGTCATTTCCTGCGCCTTGTCCGCTAAGACGGACACTGTAGCATCGGCGGCGCTATAC
This sequence comes from uncultured Eubacteriales bacterium, assembly GCA_964565305.1. Taxonomy (GTDB): domain Bacteria; phylum Bacillota; class Sulfobacillia; order Fermentithermobacillales; family Fermentithermobacillaceae; genus DULO01. The sequence continues at coordinate 8,293 of CAZMEF010000014.1, forward strand.
CCTTCGAGTTCGGCCCGCACCTCGTATCTGCCAGGCGTTAGGGGGAGGGTAAGAGGAGCTACGCCTTGAGCGTCTCCGTTCAGGCTTATCGCTGCCCCGGACGGGTCCGAACGCACAACGAGAGTTCCCGTCACCAAACTCAGCGTCCCGTTCACGGCGGTGCTCTCTCCGGACTTAACGGTCGCCGCCGTCTCGTAGCTGCGGTATCCGGCCAGTTTGATAGACACCTTGCGGTCCCCCGGAGCGACCGCTATGGTGCACGGCGATTTCCCGCGCACCGTGCCATCCACGTATACTTTGGCGTCGGGGACGTTCGCGCTGACCTCCAAGAGGCCGCCCCGCCCGAGCAGTTGGATCACTTTCGCGGTATTGTCGTAGCAGAGGGCCCTCACGTTGTCGCCCGTCTCAATGGCCCGGCTCAACTCGTCTTTTCCGGCAGAAGCCACTTCTTGCCCGTCGAGAAACAGGACGTGCTGAAATTCAACGCCTTTGCCGCCAATGGTCAGTCCGCCATCTCCAGCCCACGCCGCTTCTCCCTCAAACGACTGTAGGTCCGCTTCGTCCTTTATCTTGAACACGCTTCCGTCCGGAAGGACCGTGATAGAGACGGGCCTCACGTTGGAGGAGTCGATCGGCAGAGAGGACGGGGCGACGGCCTTTCCGCTTCTATCAAGTAAAGTGACTTTGGAGGCCAGGGGAATCTCCACGAAAGCGGAGAGAGGCGTAACCTCGTACCCATCCAGTATCCCGGATGACGGTCTGTACGCCACCAGCCTATTTGGGGTCAGTTCGGTTGCGAGCACGACAGCGACCGTGCTTTCTTTGAGCATGAAGTACTGGGCGCTCAGGTAGTAGGATAGAAAGCCGATCACAGCGAAAAGAGCGACGCTTGTCGCGATGCCCGCTATTTTTCGAAGCGCCGCTTTTCTCGCGGCCGGATCTTTCGGGGCTTTCTTGGGCTTCTCCGGCGTTTCGGATCCGCCGGGTAGGCCGGATTCTTCCGATATGTCCGGCTTCTCGGGTTCGATGTCCTTTTTGGCTTTTTTACGTATTCCTATGCGCATTCCGGGCCCTCTTAACCATACAAAGTCATGAGCCACGCTCATACTTGTTGTATCGAGCCCGACGCCCGCCCGGTAAACACCCCGACGCGGGGTTTCTTCTACAGAAACTTAGGCGGCCGCTTCTCCAAAAAGGCTCGCATGCCCTCTTTTTGATCGGGCACGTCAAAGCAGGAGGCGAACAAAGCCCGTTCGCCCGCGAAATCCGAGTTACCAGGGGCGGCTGTGTTTATGGCCTTCTTGGCGCTCCTTACGGCATAGGTTGATTTAGAGGCTATGCTGCCCGCCATTTCCAACGCTGCCGCAAGGGCCTCACCTTCAGGCACTACTTTGTTGACAAGTCCAACTGAGAGAGCCTCGCTCGCGTCGATGATTCGGCCCGACAGAATCAGCTCAAATGCTTTCGCCGCGCCTATGATGTGTGACATGCGCCGGGTTCCTCCAAAACCGGGGATGATCCCGAGACCAACTTCGGGCTGTCCAAATTTGGCGCTAGACGAGGCCACGCGAATATCGCAGGCCATGGCGTACCCGTTGACAGCGGCGATCACCGGCGCATCGAGACAAGAGAGTCTGCCAAATAGGGCTTGTCCCCGCGCGGAGAAAGCCGCGGCCTCAATCGCGCCCATGCGTTCCATTTCGGATATGTCCGCTCCCGCCACAAAGGCCTTTCCCTTCCCCGTCACGACGAGACAGGCGAGCGCTTCGAGACCTTCCAGGTAGGTGAGCGCCAAATCGAGGTCGGTAAGGACCCGGTCGTTGAGGGCGTTAAGATGTTGAGGACGGCTGATAGTCAACGCGGCTATCCTGTCAACCACCGTAACCTCGATCGTCTCGTATGATCGTGAAACCGCTTCATCTGCCACAGCTCTTCCTCCTCGTATATGTCCGGTAGTCGTAGGCCCTGGCGGACCCGCCTCGCGCTAGACGCGGTCGCCCATCCGGTAATGCCGCCCCATCGCGTATGCGACGGCGCCTAGTCTAGCCGGATCGAGATTGCCGTCGACTACCAACGAAAGATCCGCGTGAACCGCCACCACCTCGCCTATGAACAGGTCGTGACTGCCAAGAGATACCTTCTGGCGGACCTTGCATTCGATGTTGACTTTGAATTCCTTCAAAAGGGGAGCTCTCACGATGTCCGCCTTCACGGGTGTGAGGGCGGCCTTGCGGAACTTGTCCTCGTTCCTGCCCGAGGCGGAGCCGCAGTATTCCAAGACGGGCATCTGTTCGAAACCGGGCAGATTCACCACAAAATCGCTGTACCGTTGAATGAGCCCATACGAGTATCTCGTCGGACGCACCCCGATGGCTAAGTGGGGCGGCTCGGAAGAGGCTATGCCGGCCCAAGCGAGGGTGATGGCATTCATATCACCGGCGATATCACCGCAGGTGACCAATACTAACGGTACCGGAAAAAGAGCGGTCGTAGGAGCGAGCGCTCTCTTGGCAGAAGATGTGTCCACATTAAACGCTCCTTTCTCGTTGCAACCCGCATCCAAGAAGACTACACTTTACGAGTACAGAACTAATTTCATCACATCCTGAGAAGGGGACTCTTGTTTGTCGAACGGATCGCCACAATCAGTTACACAGGACCAACCGTTACTCTCTAAACCCGAAGCCCGACAGATAGTTTGGGCTTTGGCCGCCCCCACCTTGGTGGAAATGGTGCTCGTATCCTTGACGGGTATGGCGGACATGATCCAAGTCGGAAGGCTTGGCGCCGCGGCCATCACCTCCGTGGGACTCACAAACCAGCCAATGATGCTGCTCCAATCGTTCTTCCAAGCGCTAAACGTCGGGACCACCGCCCTCGTGGCGCGTTTCATAGGGCAGAACAAACCCGATGACGCGTCCAGAACGTTGCAGCAGACCTTCGTTGTCACAATTCTTCTGGGAGTCCTGGTATCCTGCTTCGCCGGTCTGGCGAGCGCTCGCATACTCATGTTTATGGGAGCCGAGCCGGAAGTCATTTCGCAAGGGACCCCCTATTTTCAGGTCGTGGGATACGGATTCATCTTCAACGCCATCGCTATGGCCATCGCTTCCGCGCTCCGTGGGGCCGGAGACACCCGGACCCCGATGACCGTCAACTTGTGGGCCAATCTGGTTAACATCGTCTTCAACCACATCCTCATTTGGGGCACATTCGGCTTTCCCAAGTGGGGCGTGTTCGGCGCGGGCGTGGCGACGACGCTTTCTAGGGCGGTCGCGGCTGTTTGGTTCGTAATCGTGGCCATGAAAGGCGACAAATCCTTGCGGCTGGATTTCAAGGAAAAATACAGACCCGATTCGGAAATCCTCAGCAGGATCTTCAAGGTCGGGTTTCCCGCCGCCTTGGAACAGCTGGTCCTCCGGTCCGGCCAAGTAGCTTTCGCCAAAGTTGTCTCTTCCTTGGGCACTGTCATGTTCGCAGCCCATCAGGTAGCCATGAACATACTGAGCCTCTCCTTCATGCCGGGCCAAGCGTTCGCCACCTCCTCGACCACTTTGGTAGGCCAGTACCTCGGCGCCGAACGCCCGGATGACGCCGAACGCTGCGCCAACACCACTCGCGACATGGGACTCTGGGTCGGCTTGTCAATGGCAGCCGTGTTCGTGCTCTTCGGAAAATACATCGCCCGGTTGTATTCGCCCACGGATATGGACGTGGTATTAGTTTCCGCTCTTGTGCTGAAGATATATGCGTTTGCCCAACCCGCCCAATCTATCCAATTTGTCCTATCCGGTGGGCTTCGCGGCGCAGGGGACACCCGGTACCCGCTCTACACGACCGCCGCCGGAATGTGGATAGGGCGCGTTTTCTTGGGGTGGTTGTTCGTGAACGTTTTCGGCTTGGGATTGCCGGGGGCGTGGCTCGGAATGGGAATCGATCAGTTCATACGCGGAGGCCTCATATGGCTCCGCTTCCAATCCGGCAAATGGAAGCACGCAAAAGTTTAGCGGCCCCCCCCGAAGTATCCGTATGTGCCGCACTCTTTTAGCTTTTTTGAGCATTCGTCAGCGATCGCTCTCGCCGCGTCGACGTACATGGAGGGTCCGCTTGCCGACTTCTTGCCTAAGCTAATGCCTTCACGGTTTCTTTCGACATGAGCGGCGACGCTTCTTGCCGCCGTCACCAAGAAGTGAGTGCTTACGTTATTCTTCCCCACGAGTCCTCTTGCGATCGAACCCGCGCCCGTCCCACCGTGTTGAGCAAAGGGAACATAAGAGCCGTTTGCCTTCAAGATCTCACGCTGGACCGTCTCAAGACGCAAGACGTCGGGCTCGTGTTTCCGATCGGAGGGCGATGCGTGCTCCATGCCGATCGGGTAGGAAATCCCTTGGGCCCCCGTGTATTTCACGAACCCCGCGACTTCCTCGGCGAAGCTCTTGAGTTCTCCGCCGCTTAGCTTTGTGTATCCTTTGTGATCGCCGGCCTGCCCCGTCGCCCCGTACTCGGCTTCGAGCATGACGTCGGGGTACTCGCCTTTGACCAGGTCGGAAACCTGTTTTGTGATGGCGAAATTGAGTACAGGGGGTAACTCCTCCGTATCGATCATTGCCCACGCCGGCTTGAATTCCCGGATAACCGTCATGAACCCCTCAAGCGCCTCCAAGTATTGCGCGGAACAGAGATACGTTTCCCAAGCCACCGTATCCTCCGCCGGCGCGATAGCCACGCCGGAACTCGCGGCCACGAGAGAGGCTTCCTTCAAGGCCCGGCGCGCCTCTTCCGCGCGTCTTCTGGCAGCAACATCATCCGACCGGCATCCGTCCGAAGACAAGACGTCACGAAGATCCGGAACGGCAAAGTGGTCCAAGCCCAAGGCGACGTAAGGCGGTCTGTACATCTCCAGATAGACGTTTGCCACGGCCCTGGCCAGGCGGGACCCCAGCCTCAGCGCATCTAATCGTGATGCTCTATCCTCCGACGGGCCCCCTGGGGAGAGCAACGCGCTGCCCGCCAACGCGAGCGAGGAGCCGCTGAACTGAAGGATGATGGGCGAGCCTCCCTCCGCGGAGCATGAAGCCATGAAGGCCCCCACCTGCATTTCGTATGGAAAGTTGGCGTTGGCCGCGAGCACGGAGAATCTGCCTTCCTCCGGCTTCAGCGACAAATCACGATCGAAGGGGTTCTGCCCGCCAAAAAACCTTGCCAGGTCCCTGGCCTCGACGAACCCGAGCGGACCTCTCGCCCTTTGCTCCATTACCGATCTCTCGCTTTCACAAGTAGCGGCAGAGCGCCCGGAAGCACTTTGACGCTTATGGGGTAGGTTACGTCCAGAGTATCTCCATCCGTATGACAGGGGAAACCTTCCGGAGCGTCTATGATGAGTTCCTTTGCCCTCCGGTGCGACACGCCTTTCTTGCCTATGTGCTTTCCCGCCCGGACCATGAACACCAGGCCCGGAAGCCTTGACCGGGGAACGTTTTCCAAAGCGCAGGTATCCATAAGACCGTCGAACGCTGTGGCGCCGGGGGCTACACGCATTCCCCCTCCAAACCGTTCTCCGTTGGTGACGGCCCAAAGCCAAACTTTCTCGTGCCGCTCAACCTCACCGTCCACAGTAACCGTAAATTTGCCCGGGTTGAAGGCAAAAAGCCCCCGAAACGCCTCCACCATGTATCCGAAGTGGCCCATCTGGCGTGACCCGCGTTCGAGGACCTGTTTGACGACGTAAGCGTCGTAACCTGCTCCAATGGAGTTCGCGGCGTACACACTCCGTCCCGCGGAATCTTGAAACGAAAACACGTCCATGTCCTTCAATTCGTCGGAAGTCGCCAGGGCAAAAGCCGCGTCTTTCCACCCTGAGAACAGGTTGTTTCCCAACAGAAAATCGTTACCGGTACCGGCGGGAATCACGGCGAACGCCGTGCCCCTGGCATCGGAAGCGAGCATGCCGTTGACCACTTCGCTAACGGTGCCATCGCCGCCCACGGCGACCACGCATCCATAGCCCTTGTCGCAGGCATCTTTGGCGATCCCCACCGCTTCGCCTGCCCAAGTGGACTCGACTACCTCGTAGTCCGTTTGATGCAAATCAAGGACACTTAGCGTCTCCGCCAGTACCTTCTTCGATTTTCCGTGTCCCGCGATCGGGTTCAAGATCAAACGGGTCTTGCCGTTTCCCACCACCGCAAAATCGCCCCCGTGACAGCACAGCATCGAGCAGGGTTAACTTCGAGTCGCGCCCGCCTTGTTCCTTTATCGCGTGCCCGATGGCGAGTTGCGCCCGGGCAACGCCTCAAATCTAGAAGAATAGAACAGGTGCTCTTGAGCGTAACCGGCGAGCGGGCCGAAGCGGCGGATGCCCTCTTCCCGCGCTTCTTGCGGTGTGACGGCGCGCCCACCCATGTAATGCACAGACATGGCACGGGCGATCCAAACGTCCACGGGAAACACGTCCAGCATATGGTAGCCGAACAGAAGGACGCAATCCGCCACCTTCGGGCCGACTCCCCTGATCCGCGTCAGTTCATCTCTCGCGCTGGGCGGGTCCATGTCTCCGACGGAAGTCAGGTCTATCTCGCCATCGGATACCTTTTTGGCGCAGTCGAAAAGGTAGCGGTCGCGAAAGCCGCACTTGCACTCCCTGAGTTCAGTTTGGGTTCGTGAAGCCAAAGCTTCGACCGTCGGAAAAGCCCTCAAGCCCAACCCGCACGGCTCGCCGTATCTGGCGGAAAGATTGTCAACGATGCGCGAAATGTTAGGAACGCTGTTGTTAGCGGAAAGGATGTAAGAAGCGAGCGCCTCCCACGGATCTTGACTCGCGATGCGAAGGCCGCTCCCGAACGCGACAGCCTTAGCCATGACCGGATCCATAGCTCTTAAACGGCTCTCAAACGATGGGACATCATCGCGAAGGGAAAGGTATTTTGCCACGGCGCCCTCAACTTCCCCTTCGGAAACGCGCGAGGAGTCGAAAGCTACCCTTAGCCCTTCCTGATCTTTCGCGAGGACTATCGCGACGCTTCCCACCACACCCTTGTAAGCCTCTCGCAGATCGGGCCTTCCAGGAAACAAGCAGCGTTTCCACCGGAAGACCTGCCCGCATTCCAAAGTCGCCCTAAGGTTCACAGGGGATGGAAGAGGGATCGTCGTGGTTTGGATGCCGGCACACTCGGTTTGCTCCATCTCTCCACCACACTCCAAAGTCAGGATAGCATCTATCGCGGGGTTAGCGAAGGAATTCCCTGGGAAGTGGAGAACTCGAACATAATGAAGTATGGGAAACTACTGTGAAAGTGAGGTCAGCCACTTGCCCAAAACGTCAACTCATTACCACAAGTACGAAGAAATAGTGAGTTTTCTTTACCGGTGCGAAAAAGACTACCCCGACCTGGTCGAGGTTATCTCCCTCGGCAAGAGCTACGAAGGCCGCGACATACGCGGATGCATAATCACGCAAAAGAATACGGGAGCTCACCATCTAAAACCCGCAATTTACGTCGATGGCAACCATCACGCCGGCGAAGTTACGGGCTCCGCCGTATGTCTTTACACCATCGAATACCTCCTTGAGAATTATGAGTCGGACCCCGGAGTCAAGGCCCTCCTCGACGGTCGCACTTTCTACATCGTCCCGCGGGTCAGCCCGGACGGCTCCGAAAAATACCTGACCACACCCTTTACGCTTCGGTCCAGCGTCCGCCCCTACCCCGACGAGGATCTGGGAGAAGGCCTTGTTCCGGAAGATATCAACGGAGATGGCCTTATCCTGCAGATGCGTTGGGAGGATCCTTTGGGGCAGTGGAGGATCTCGGATAAGGACCCGCGAGTCATGGCCAAGCGCAAAGTGGGTGAAATCGGCGGCAAGTACTACCGGATGGTCACAGAGGGGTTGTTCAACGCTTGGAACGGCGTAGAGATCAAGATGGCCCGGCCTCGTTGGGGCCTCGATCTCAACAGAAATTACCCCGGCAACTGGCATCCTTCGAGTCAGCAGACCGGGCCGGGGCCGTTTCCACTTTCCGAACCGGAGACCAGGGCGGTCGGTGACTTCTTCTTGGGCCACCCCAATATCGCCTTCGCATTCTCCCATCACACTTACGGCGGGGACATTTTGCGTCCCAAGACAGGTGGGGCGGACCGGGACATGGAGCGGGGAGATCTCCGAATGTATCAGGCCATAGGGCGACGCGGCCAGGAGATCACGGGCTATCCCTGCGTGTCCATTTTCGAAGGGTTCACCGTTGACCAAAGGCGTCCGTCAACCGGGAGTTTCTTGGATTTCGCTTACGATGTGCGGGGGATCATGGCCATGGCGGTGGAGCTTTGGGACCTGGAGGGAAGGGCGGGCATCCCGAAGCGAGACCTCAAACAGCGCATGATCCTGTCGGATGAGCACCATGAGGAGGACTCTGTGAAGATCCTTCAATTCGTGGATAAAGAGCTTGCCGGCGAAGGGTGGCACGCGTGGACCGAGTTTGACCACCCGCAACTCGGGAAGGTGGAGTTGGGCGGGCTGGACCCCAAGTTCCTGCGTCAGAACCCGCCTCTCAAATTACTTACCCAGGAGTGTCACAAGAACACCGTCCTCACCTTGATGCTCGCGGGAACGCTGCCGAAATTGGAGGTCCACGACGCTAAGTGCTCCAAGATCGGCGAAGGCCTCTACGAGTTCACAGGCGCCCTCAAAAACATGGGCTATCTTCCCACTTGCTCCTCTCACCAGGCCCAACTCGTGCGCGCCGTCGGTCAGTTGAAGCTGAAGGTCCAACCGGAGCAAGGGGTGGAGCTGGTTTCAGGGAAAGAGTACGACGAGATCCCCCATCTGCCGGGATGGGCGGAGGGTCCCTTCGGGCAGGAAAAGAAGATCAAGTTGGTGTTCAGAAGTTCCTCGCGAGATAATTCGGGAACAGCGGGAAAACTGGCGACGCTCAAGGTGGAATCGGAAAGAGCGGGCTCGGTTTCGGTGGACATCAGATCGGATTAGGAGCAATATCAAACGCCCCCGGCAGACGTCGGGGGCGTTTTGTTTTAGGCCTACAGCGATCGAATGTACTCTGGAACGGCATCCAAGGGGCCGCGGCGGTCGGGTTCCGGCCCCGTTCCCCGGTCGATGGTGAAACCCTCCACCAGGTAGGTTTTCATGCCTAACTCAGAAGCCACCATGTCTTCTTGAACGTCGTTTCCGACCATCACGCAAGATTCCGGTTCAAGCCTCAACTGGTCCCGGATCTCGCCGTAATACTGCACGTGCGGCTTGCAGTAGTGCATGTTGTCCAGGTGAGTGATGAAGCGCCAAGGGAGATCGTCCACTTTGCACCACCGCATACGCTCTTTGATGGCGACCAAAGGGAAGATCGGGTTTGTGGCGAGAACGACTTCCCACCCCGCCTCGATGCATCCCAGTACAGCCGATCGGGCGACCCCGGGGTCCTTGACCATCTCCCCGATGGTGCGAAACTCACCTTCGTAGAACTCCAGAAAACCCGGCCACATCTCGCTCCATCGCATGCCCACCGCCGGTTCGAACGAGGCCGCGAACGCCTGCCTGTTGGTGAGCGCAGGGTCGAGGTTTCGCACCATGTCGGCGGTTGATGCGTGTATGGCCGGAATTAGTTTCCCCGGTTCGATCAGGTCCTGAAAGTGAGACGCAACTTTCTTCATATAGCGCCTTAGGAACTCGTCGACGTGAAGAGGCAAAAGCGTTCCGTCAAGATCGAACAACGCGTAGCGACTCCCCATTATGCCGGCCCTATTGATACTTGCTCTCGCAGCAAGCTTCTCTCTGGTGAACCTGCTTCCCTTCGATGAACACCCTCTCGGCCACCGTAAGCGTCGAGAACGGATGCCCGTTCCAGATGGCCACGTCGGCATCCTTCCCGGCTTCGAGACTGCCCACTCGATCGGCTATGCCGAGGATTTCCGCTGAGGTTATGGTGATGGCCCGAAGCGCCTCCACAGGGCACATCCCTTCTCTAACGGCCAAACCGGCGTGCATCGCTAGCCACTTCGTGTCGGCGGAGCCATCGCACTGGATGGCCACTTTCACGCCGGCCTTGGCCAAGACGCCCGGATTGGCCAAAGTCGTGTTGATGATCTCCATCTTGCCTCTCCCCATAAGGAGCGGCCCCACGGTCGCTTGAACCTTCTTGGCGGCCAATACGTCGGCGATCATGAAACCTTCCGTACAGTGTTCGATGACGTACTCGACGCCAAACTCCTCCAGGACCCTGATGGCCGTCATTATGTCGTCCGCCCTGTGGGCATGGATGCGGGCCTTCATCTCACGCTTCAGAACTTTGGCCAAAGCCTCAAGTTTCAGGTCGACGTCCGGTTTTTCTTTGGCTTTTTCGCATTTCTCCATGTAGTTCTTCGCCTTTTGAAGCGCTTCACGGAGGCAGGCGGCGTTCCCCATCCTGGTCTTCGGGAACTTCTTTTGCATCTCGCCGTAGACCCTCTTGGGGTTCTCGCCCAACGCCATCTTCATGCCCTCTGTGCCGGGGATAATCATCTCTTCCGCAGTTTTACCGCGGAGTTTCATCGCAAAGCCCGTCCCGCCTATGATGTTGGCGCTTCCCGGCCCCGTGTAAACGCACGTGACTCCTCCCGCCACAACATCGGGTATCGCCGGGTCTTGCGGGTTCAACGAATCGATTCCTCTAATCTGCGGAGTAATGGGATCGGACATTTCGTTCCCATCCGCGGTCGCCCATACAGAAGGCTCGCCAAATATCGCCAGGTGGCTGTGAGCATCGATAAGGCCGGGGGTCACTACTTTGCCCTTGGCGTCGATGACTTCTGTCCCCTCGGGGATCTCGATACCTTTCCCTACCGCCTTGATCTTGGAACCTTCAATCAGCACAGTTCCCTCTTCAATGACGCCGCCGGTAATGGTATACAATTTTCCGTTGACTATCGCGAGCATCCGCTGCATCTCCTCCTTTGATGGAAAAGCCAAACCCGATCCGTTCTTTCGATTCGGTGCGCGAAAGATCCTTCCGGGGTGTATGAAGTTGTATAATGGAGGACAGTGCTGTCATCCGGCAACCGGAAGGGTGGAAATCTGGTGCCTCTAGACGCGGTACTGCCGGCCTTTTTGATCGTCTTGGTCGGGTACTACATCAGGAGCAAACTTAGCCTGGATATTGGGAGCCTGTCACGCGTTTGTCTGTACGTCCTAACGCCGGCGCTTGCGTTTAACTCCTTATCGACGTCCAACGCCAGCTTCACGGTAGCGTGGAAGCTTTTCCTCGGCGCCGCGGTGATGGCCCCCTTGCTGTGGCCGCTTTGGAGACTGACGGCGCGGCTCGCGGGACCCGAAGAGAATCTTGCAAAGGCACTGACCCTTCCCTCTGTGTTTTGCAACGCCGGAAACTACGGTCTGCCCGTCTGCCTCTTCGCTTTCGGTCAAGAGGGCATGGACCTGGGCGTAATCTTCATGGTCGGTCAAACGATCGTGATCTCGACGTTGAAA
>CAZMEF010000015.1:0-2350 GCA_964565305.1 uncultured Eubacteriales bacterium
GGCATCTATCTTCATTGTCGTCATAGTAATGAACGCTTTCCGCCTCACCCTCTGTCCGGAAGGCGCCTTTTAGATCGAAAAGAGGTAGTCTCGGAAGCTGTTCGATCACCATGCTGCCGGCTTCGTCCCTCACCAAAAACCTATCCCCTTTAGTGAGGCCGAACTTACTCCTGATTTCCGGAGAGAGCCCGAGTTGCCCCCTCTCGGACAGCTTTATGACTACGAATGGTACCACCTCGCGGCGGACGTAAACTAACGTCGACCCGTCCTGGGTGTAGGAAAGAACGCGTTCGGATGGCGAGCGCTGGTCCAACTCCGGTTTAGTCACGTCAAAAACCTCCTGGCTTCTTTGCTGTAGGTGGGTCGGAGGCGGGCCCGTGGGAATCTGTTCGAGGAGCTCCCCGACGGGCCCGCTGAGCGGGTTGGCCTAACTATCACTTGCCATTAGGGCGAAGGTGTCCCGCCCAAGTCCGTGATGATAGTATTAATCCTGCTTTTGATGGTCTCCCCAAGGTTGGTCAATACGGCAATCACCGCCACCGTCACGAGGGCCAGCACAAGGGCATACTCCGACACCGTGGCTCCCTTTGGGTCTGACACCGCCTTCTTTGCTCTGTCCAGAAGCGACTGGAATGCGAGTCGTCCTTTGATGTAAAGCATTGTCATGTTCTCACCTCCTTCACCAACGACTCTTGAGAAAGGTCAGCAAGTGGGGCACGATGGAAACGATGAGGACAGGCGGCAGCAGCAAAACCACAGTGACAGCGGATAGCTTCACAGGGAGAGAACCGAATCTCTGCTCCAAATCTTGACGAGATTCTTCGTCCGACTCCTCCGCAAGGGCTGTCAACACCGCCGACACAGGACTTCCAAGCACTTCCGCCTGAACAAGCATGGATCGCAGCCGCCTTGCAGGGGGAACTGACTTCTCGATGGAGGCCAGTGCCCTACTCAACGGTTGGCCGCCCGATGAACGCAAGTTCACCTTTTCCACCTCTTCCCTGAGCGCGCCGCCGGTCCTACGGGATGCCACAAGAAAGGCGTTCCTCAGGTCCACGCCCGCCATAGACGCGTTCGCCATCGACTCCAACATCACAGGCCACTCCGCTTTGACCTCTTCAAGTCTTTTTCTTTCCTTCAATTTCCGTGCCATCGGGCCGACAGCGCTTGCGACGGTGACACACAGCGTGACCCCCTGCCACGGACCGGCGAGTGCCGCCTTCCGCGCCAGCACGAAGCAACAAATCCCGATCCAAGACAAGATGGAATCCCATTTGTGACGACGCCCGCTGTCCGGAAGCGATCCGGAATCTGTCCGGAGGGCGTCGAACCTTGAATGCTCTCGCGAAACAAGCCAGAAAGCGAGAAGCGATACCGAAGACGAAATGGCAAGACAGCACAAGAGAAGCAGATTCACCTATCTTCGCCCCTTAGGAACCGCGGATGAGATCAGCCACGAAACCACGCACACACCGGTGGCCCACATCGCAAGGGCAAGGCGAAGAAAGAGCCTTCCTTGGGGATCCTCCGTGAGCACGAAGGCGATACGCGCGTCCCTGCTGAACGTGAATGCCCCTATTCCCCACGGCATCACCGCCAGAAGCACCGCCGTGAGGCGCGCTTCCGCCAACCGCGAGCGCGCTTCCTTCTTTCTTGTCCGTCGCCTTCTGAAGTTTTCGGCTGTCCTGCAAAGCAGCGTCGGAACGTCACCCCCGTTGTTGATCCCCATCTCCAAGACTGAGGCCAAGTTGTCCAATTCGTGGTCGGCGGTTCTGCGCCCGGACAACGCTTGAAGGATGGGCACCCCCGCTTCATACTCCTGACATACGCGTCTGAGGGCCTGATGCGGCCGGTCGCCGTCTTCCAAAGATACGGCCGTGAGCGCCTGCGCGACAGTTTCACCCGCTCTTAGGTGACAGGCAAGGGAAAACGCGATCTCCTCCCACGAAAGCAGATCAGAAGACGCGTTCATCCTTTTTTGGACGGCCCATGTCAGTGCCGCCAGGGGGCCCGACAGGAGATCTATCCGTTCCGACTCAAGCGTCGCGGCGCCGAAGCGCCAAGCACGACGGGCTTTCCCCAAATCCAAAGCCACAAGTGCCGCGGCGGCTCCCAGGAAAAGTGATGCCAAGAAAGGAGTCATCGGTCGCCGCCATCCTCAACAAGAGGAGCCACCAGATTTGCCCATCGCTCGTCTCCAATCTTCTTGTGAAACCACGATGGCAAATCGGAAAAAAGCATGCCTTGGTCATGCGTGTAGACGGGATGCACTTGGACACAATCCCCGCTTAGACCCACCACCGAAACTTCCTCCACGAAGCGCGCTCCCCCCTGCCCTTTCGACATGTGG
>CAZMEF010000015.1:2360-6393 GCA_964565305.1 uncultured Eubacteriales bacterium
ATAAGGTCCAAAGCCGCGCCTATCCACGATTCAAGGATCTCGATGGGCACAGATTCATCCGACATGAGCGCCATGCCGGACAGCCGGGCGAGGCAATCACGCGAGGAGTTGGCGTGTATCGTCGAGAGGCACCCCTCATGCCCCGTGTTCATTGCCGTAATCAAGTCAAAGGTCTCTTTCCCCCGGCACTCGCCTATCACGATGCGGTCCGGCCTCATCCGGAGCGCGTTGCGAAGGAGGTCGCGTACCGAAACCAACCCTTTTCCTTCGACGTTCTCCAGTCGCGTCTCGAGGTACACCACGTGGCGCCCGTCGATCCTCACTTCCGATGAATCCTCGATCACGATGATGCGTTCTTTTTCGCCAAAGGCGTTGGCAAGCACGTTCAAAGTGGTCGTCTTGCCGCTGCCGCTCCCCCCTGACACCACGATGTCGAACCTCGCGTGAACGCAGGCGTTGAGAAATGAAGCCAACACGTCCGGCATGGTTCCCACGGCCACGAGTTGCCCCAAAGACGAGTACCTTTCGGGAAACCTCCTGACGGTGAGTACAGGTCCGTTCAAGGCCAAAGGAGGGATCACTGCGTTCACTCGGGACCCGTCGGGAAGCCTTGCGTCTACGTACGGGGATGACTTGTCCACCCTCCGGCCGACGCTGCCTACGATCCGGTTTATGAGGTCTAGCACTTGACCGTCGCCCAAAAACGCGACGTCCGTCTTCTGAAGCGCGCCGTTGCGCTCGACAAAAACTTCTTTGGGGCCGTTGACCATTATTTCGGTTACTTCGGGATCGTCCAGGAACTCATCTATCGGCCCCAACCCGCATATCTCCTGGACTATCCTCTCTGCCAGGTCCCTCCTTGTGAGCCTGCCCACACGGTAGTCGGAGGAGATGATCATCTCCGAAACCAAAGCCGCCATCTCACGGCGTTTCTCCCGCGCCATGCGGGCGGCCATCACCATCTCAGGGTGGGTTTCGAGTACTTTTTCCCGTATGGACTCGGTGACTTCTTCAATGGTTCGTTCGACCGTGCCGGCCGGGGAGACCGAACCTTTTGTCGGCAGCGACTCTAGCCGTTTTAGTATGCTCACCTGAAAAGTCCCCCCTTTCGTTTCTCGGGCCTCTTGGCCTGCTTACCCTGCACCAACCCCGGGCAGATTCGCGAAACTGCCTGCCACACGGCTTCGCCGATCTCCGACTTAGCCTGAAGAACCACAGGTTTGGCCTCAAATATCGATCGCTCGGCTACCCGCCTGTCTTCTGGGATCGAGCCGGCAAGGTCAAGTCCCAGGAACTCCTGAATCCTCGCTTGCGGCATCAAAGAGTCCTTTGACGACCGGTTAAGCACGATCGCGAGCGCTTCATCCCGGACGCCAAGCTTTCGTAAGATGTCTAGTGCCAACTTGCACCGCCTTAGGGCGGCCACGTCTTGCGTAACGACCAGCACGATGCTGGTAGCGGCGTCGATGCACGCTCCTACCACATCGCTTGTGATATCAGGAGGGGTATCCACGTACAGGAGCCCCCAGTGTCTCGACGCAAGAGACAGAATCGACTTCACGTGTTCCTGCGTGACTAGCTCGGAAAGTTCAGGCCTTCTCGGGCTGCAGATCACGTTCAGCCCCGAGGGAGCGTGCCGGCAGACGAAGCGCTCCAGCCCTTCGGGCCTGATTTCCGCCAGCGCCGGCACCATGTCGGTGATTGTGGGCCCATCCGCAAGGTCAAGTTGAACGGCCACATCTCCCGAATACAGATCCAAATCTAGAAGGCACACTTGACCGGCAGTTGAGAGCGATGCCGCGCACGCGAAGTTGGTAGCGAGAAACGTCTTCCCGACTCCGCCCTTGGGGCTCCATATCACGACGGTTTGCGGAGAAAGCACGCTGGGCGGCGCTCCTTCCGCGCTGCCGGGATGTGTCTCTTTCTCCGGACGGTCCCACGAGGGCTCCATAACTACCAACGATACGGCTGGAAAGGCGAGGCGGAACCGCGCAATCCAATCGGAAAACGACTCGCCCCTGGTGGCGAGGCCGGATTCCACTGCGACCACATCGACCGGCAGATTGGAAAGGACGAACTCCACGAGTGTCAGGTCCCGAAACGAGCCCAGCACTTTGGCGCCTGGCCACTTCGACATGGCGGCGCGTTCGCAGGCGGCACTGCCCGCAAGAAGGATGGAGGGTTTGTCTGTCATCTGTCAGAAAGGCCGTCCGGTCTTTTGGGAACCAGGGAAAGGTACAGACTTGAGTTGCCTAAGCTGTACGCGATGAGTTCGCATTCGGAAGGAGACACCTGCACAAGGGCTCCGCGGAACTCCTTCGAGGAACTGTCTTTGACGATCTCCATTACCGCGATGTCCCTCAGCACGATGACTTGCCCGAAATCAGCTCCTTTTGGCGCGCATATGACGTCCACCCTCTCGCCCTTTCGCAAAAGTCCGCCCGCTGCGTGGGACGCGTCCACGGGAATGAACATGGCCCTTGTGTCTATGGGCAGCTCCGCCGACAACCCCAACTCCTCCTTCCCCTTTATCACGTGTCCCGCCTGGATGATCTGGCCGGCTTCGTAACGAGACGATGAATATGACCCGAGAACCTGATCTAGTGAAACAAGCGCCCCTTCAGGTATCCCGCCGAGGGGGACCTGTGCCAACTTAACGTCCGACGCGGAGAGCCTCGTGTATGCCTCAACCTTACAGGCGGCCACCACAACGGGAGCTGTCTTTAGGTGGTACACGAGTAACCGGTACGATAGCGAGAAGGCGGCCACCCCAAGAGCCAGCGCGGCAATCAACGACCTGTGCCTGCGAAATGTGTTTTTGGACGTGTGACTCACCCCTGTTCGACTGCCACGCCCGGCCCGGAAGGCTGCGAAGGGCGCCGGTGTCTAGTTGAGGACTTACGCCTCGCCGCTTCCACAAGTTGCCTCACCCCCTTCCGAATGCGGAGCGGTTTTGACCGGGCGCGGCACTGGTAAGTATTACCAGACAACAGGAGTCTACAATCTCCGCAAAGGGCTGTCAACATGTGTCACCATATTTTCCAAAACCTAGTGCATTCCGTGTCGGCCCGTAGTATGATCGGTCTGCCGGTGTCCTTGGAGGTACAACCGTGAAAAAAACTTGTCGATTCACGCCGATCACACTTCTGCTTATCCTGCTCCTAACGCTTCGCGGTGTTCCGGCGGGGTGTGACGCTCTTGACCCGTGGTACTGCGATCTTGTGGGACACTGGGCGACCACTTACATTGACGCCCTATGGGGCGAAGGGGTCACGGACGGTTGGATAAGCAAAGCAGGCTCAACCCAGCGGTCGTACTACTACCCGAACGAGAACTCCAGCCGGTCCCAATTCGCCGTTCTACTGGCCAAAGTGTTCTGGCTTACCCCTGCCTTCCCGCCGACGCCTTCGTACCCGGACGTCGTTGCCAACTACCAGTTCATACCCGGAAAACTCGGCTACCCCTGGATAGAGGCCTGTCGCGAGGCGGGCATAGCGTTCACAGATCCGGGGCTCCCCTTCCAGCCCGACTCTTCTCTCACCAGGCAAGACGCTGTGCACTACCTCGTACTTGCCTTGGACCTATGGGCTTATGCGGACAGCATGAACGACTCGGAGGTGACTGCCCTACTTAGATTCTTTCGTGACAGTTCGGCGGTGCGGTCGGACAGGCGCAAATCCATGGCGTGCGCCGTAAAGTTCGGGATAATCGACGGTTATGAGGACATGACCTTGCGCCCCGCAAATCCTATGCTTCGAAGTGAAGCGGCTACCGTGGTTTTCCGGTCATGCCTGATACGGGCTCAAGCGTCCACCGATGTGTTCTCTCCGGACGGCGATGGAATCCTGGATACCGTCTCCTTCGAAATGGCGTATCTTCGCAACAAGTCCATAACGAGCTGGGAGTTCGCCATCCACGACAGATGGGGGAATCAGGTCTTCCGTCTGCTGGGGTACGGTAGCCCGCCACCCTCCCTTATAACCTGGGATGGCAGGCAGAACTCCGGTAGCCCCGCCCCGGCGGGAGAGTACTT
>CAZMEF010000015.1:6403-6820 GCA_964565305.1 uncultured Eubacteriales bacterium
CAAGCTTGGGTAAGGGATTCTAGGAACAACAAGTACTTCTCCCTGGATAAGCCCCTAACACTGGTGCGGCACGATCTTTCCGCTTCCATCTCGCCCACGCGCGCGAGGGATGGCGACGTGATGCTGATTGTGGCCTATCCCACTCCCGTTCCGTCGTCGGCTTGTGCGCGATTCGCCGACGGAAGCGTAGTCACGCTCTATCCATCCGATGGCGGCACGCGCTGGTCCGCCACCAAGACCATTGGGACGGCGCTTCCTACAGGCGTGCAGACGGTCGTGATAAGCGCGCTTTTCCCGGGCGCGACGCGAGAAGTGCTCCTGAGTTTCGAACTGGTGCGGGAGTTGTGGATGGAACCGACATTGAGTCCAAATCCCGCCGGCTGTGGTCAACGCGTTCTATTGGAATGTCTTACGTCG
>CAZMEF010000015.1:6830-8702 GCA_964565305.1 uncultured Eubacteriales bacterium
TCTGCGACCGGCGTAACGGTCGAAGTCTTCTCCCAAACGTGCGTCTTGGTCAAGGAAGCCGGCGCTCCGAATCTTTGGCGGGGACAGACGACAGTCCCCGAGTCCTGTCCTGTAGGGGACTACCCCGTCACGTTCAGGGCGTACGGCCCGACCAACAGCATTTCCAAGACCATTCATTTGGTCGTCGACCGCAACCCTGTGGCGGGTTACAAGTACATTCTGACTAGGTGAGTAGTACGCGAAGATGGCAGGAGTGGTCAACAGCTGGTACGGCCAAGCTAACAAGATCCTCTGGCGTCATTCTGAATGTCCCGGCGGACCTGGGCCAATTCTGATACCACGGTTTCGTAAGGCACAAGTCGGGAGTGGTCGCTTGGAGACCGCAAATTAAGCGAGCCTTGAAGGTAAGTGGAAGCGCGTTTCCTCTCGCCGCGCAAGAGGGCCACCCTTGCCGCCCAATAGAAACCGTCGGGATTTTGGGGGTCCGTCTCCAAGACGAACCCCACCTGTTTGTCGGCGGCGGAAAGGTCGCCGTTTGACACGTGGATGTCCGCGAAGTTCAGGCGGCAATCGGTAAAACCGGGTTCTAGTTCCAAGGCCCTTTCGTACGCCCCGGCAGCCGCGTTACGGTCGCCCGAGGCCAGTTGAGCGTCACCCAGTATGGCGTACGCGACTGCCTCAGGGTGTGGCATAGAAGTCCCGCACACTGCGGCGTCAAGCGCGTCTAGAGCCCGGCCTTGCCGGAGCATCGTTTTGGAAAGCAGAAAACGAAGGTACGGGTCTTCGGGCCTCTGCTTCACGGCTTGTTCCAAAAGAGAGGCGGCTTCACCGTACTCGCCTTCGGCGAACGAGAGGCTGGCAAGGGCGCCGTAGGCTTCCGGCGTGGCTTTGTTGGTCGCCACGGCCTGGCGATAACGGAAACTAGCTTTGTTGTAGTCGTGGAAGATCCACCGGTTCAAGAAACCCATGTGCTCGTGAATAATGGACGGGGCGGCCGCTTTGCCGACTCCCAACCATGCGAGAAGCGCTCCGAAAACGATGCGCCCGTCAAGCCCGTACCGGAGCCACGCTGATGTGCCCAGGACCAATATGGACACGAAAACAAAATTCCACCAATGCCGCAAGGAAGGCCTCAAAGGCTCCCGCACATGATCACCCCGGGGTAGTATCTCCGGGCCGAATAGCGAAAAGTCCCGGTTTATCGCCGGGACTTTTCACGTGCTAGGAGAGTATCGCCTAGAGAGGTTCCACGAGCATGGAGGCCTTCCCCGTCATCAACTCCGTGTATTTCATCCCGGCCCCCGTGTTCAAAACGAGAACAGTGTCGTCTTCGGAGACCAGCCCCATGTCCTTGATGACCTTTGCCGCCTTGACCGCCGCTGCGCCTTCGGGGCAGATAAGGGCGCCGTCCTCTTCCGCGGTTTCATGCCACGTTTCCAAGAGCTCATCGTCTGTAACAGTGAGAGCCGTGCCTCCCGATGAGCGGACCGCGTCGAGGACTAAGAAATCTCCTAACGCCGACGGGACCCTAATGCCGGAGGCCACGGTACTCGCGCCTTGGAAGAACTCCGCCTTATTCTTACCTTCCTTGTAAGCCCTCACGATGGGCGCGCAACCTTCCGCCTGGACGCACACCATTTTGGGAAGAGGCCCCTTGAGCCATCCCATTTCCTGAAGTTCCAAAAACGCCTTCCACATTCCTATCAGTCCAACGCCTCCGCCGGTCGGATAGATGATGGCGGCCGGAAGTCTTTCGGGGAACTGCTCCCAGATCTCTAGACCCATGGTTTTCTTGCCTTCTATGCGGTAGGGCTCCTTCAGTGTCGCCGTCTCAAACCAACCGTACTTCGCGACCGCTTCGCGGACAAAACG
>CAZMEF010000015.1:8712-19661 GCA_964565305.1 uncultured Eubacteriales bacterium
CGAGATCAAGCCTTTCACCAGGTACGTCTCCGCGCCGTAGGCTAGGCACTCCGCCTGGTTTGTCGCCGGCGCGTCCTCGGGCATGATCACAACCAATCGGGTACCGGCGCGGGCCGAATAAGCGGCCCAAGCGGCCCCCGCGTTTCCTGCCGTTGGCATGGCCATGGTCTTGACGCCAAGTTCCTTGGCCTTCGAAACGCCCGCAGAGGCGCCCCGGGCCTTAAAAGTCCCAGTGGGGTTCAACCCTTCGTCTTTCATGAGGAGATTCTTCAATCCATACTTGCCGCCCATTCCATCAAGCCTGACGATAGGAGTCCCGCCTTCGCCCAGGCTTACGATGTTCTCTTCTTCTTGTACCGGAAGCAGTTCGCGGTACCTCCAAAGGCCCTCCGATCTATTTAGCCAGTCTTTCGGTGTTATGGATTGAGTCACAGAGCCCAGATCGTACCTTACGACCAATGGGGTCCCACAGCGGCACAGGTTCACAGCTTTCGTGTGCGGATATCTTTCCTTGCAGCGAGGGCACTCTAGGGACGTTATGTAACTTTTCATGGTTCTTCGACGTGCTCCTTTCCAAGCGCTCCCGTTAGGGGATCGCTTCCGTCTCCTCCTTCGAAATCAACCGGTCTTTCCAAAGTTAGGCGCCCTAGGTCGCCGTTGCGAAACGCCTGGACGACGGCCTTGCAAGATCGTTCGTATTCAACCGTCCCGCCCGGCCCCAAGAAACCGCGAGCGCGTCCG
The DNA here is from genome assembly GCA_964565305.1 of uncultured Eubacteriales bacterium. GTDB lineage: Bacteria > Bacillota > Sulfobacillia > Fermentithermobacillales > Fermentithermobacillaceae > DULO01. The sequence continues at coordinate 9,454 of CAZMEF010000015.1, forward strand.
AACTCCGTTATGTAATCGGACGGCACGGGAGCCTTAAGGGCGTGGGAGACCAACCAGTGGGCCACTTGCTGGACGTCGTAGGCTTTCTCGTTCAATGCCCACGATGCCGCCAGCTTCATCCTGGCGTCACCTTTCGCCATGGAGGTGTCGAGGACTCCGGGCGTATCGAGGACGGTGACGAAGCCTTTGCCCCTCAGCCAATTGCTCCCCCGGGTAAGGCCCGGCTTGGCTCCGAAGGGGGCCTTTTGACTGCCAAGTAATCTGTTCGCTAGAGACGACTTGCCTACATTGGGCACACCGAAGAGCATTAGACGAAGTTGGCGAACATTCTCCACGGCGCTCCTGGCCGAGGACACTTGGCTGTGCACGCCCCTCAAGAATCCCAGCAACTCGTCCATACCCCGACCGCTCCGGCAATCGAGGGCAAAGGCGACTTCCTGCCGTTCACGGAAGCCTTCCAGCCATTCGGCCGTCACGGCGGGGTCCGCCAAGTCAGGTTTTGTCAGGATATGAACGCGTTTTTTCCTGGTAAGATACGGTTCGGCCAGTTTTCTCGTGGTCCACGGAAGCCGGGCATCCAAAAGAAAAAGAAAGACATCCACCAGGTCAAGAGCTTTGGAGCCCGGTAGACCGGGGTGAGTCTTCCTTGTAAGTGGCCTATTCTTTTTCAGCGGAGCGCGCCTATCTTTTTGAGCGGCCATACTCTCACGAAGGCCTTTCCTTTGACATCGTTAATGCTGACGGCGCCGAAAATCCGGGAGTCCTCGCTGTCTGTCCTGTGATCGCCCATGACAAAGAGCGTTCCCTCCTGAATGACGATCGCCTTCATGTTGTAGAAACCCGGTTCGCGTACGAAAGACTCCTCTACGGGTTGCCCGTTCACGATGACCTTGCCGAGCCGCAGTTCGAGGGTATCGCCTGGTATCGCTACGACGCGCTTCACGAAGTTTCGGCTTTGGTCGTAGGGGTAGCGGAAAACAATTATGTCCCCTCGCTTGGGCTGGGTCAGCCGGTACGCCAGTTTGAGCACAAAAAGCCGCTCGCCTGTCCAAAGTGTGGGCTCCATTGAAGGCCCGTCGACGTAATAGGTCTCTATCACGAAGGTGCGCATCAAGATCGCCAAGACGAGGGCGATCAAGACCACTTCCAGCATGTCCCGTAGAGTATCCATTATCTTAACGCCTCGCGTCGGCGATCCTCGCTGATTTGCCGGAAAGTCCCCTCAGGTAGAAGAGCTTCGCCCTTCGCACCCTGCCTCTCCTCACGATTTCGATGTGATCGATCCGTGGCGAATGAACCGGAAAGGTCCTTTCGATCCCTATTCCCGAAGAAACGCGTCTCACAGTGAAAGTCTCCCGGAGTCCGCCCCGCTGGCGCCTGATTACAACGCCGTCGAACGCCTGAAGCCTTTCCCGGTTTCCCTCTACCACCTTGAAGAAAACTTTGACGCGATCGCCGGGCCCAAACTGGGGGTGATCCGTCCTCATCTGTGATTGTTCCAAGAGCTTCACAACATCCATCAAAGTTCACTCCTTAACCCGTTGATCTTTCCCAGACGACTCCTCCAGGCTCACTTCTTTCAGGAGACGCCTGTCTTCATACGTCAGGCACGCTCTAGATAGCAGATCGCGCCGCCTCAAGTACGTCTTTCGAATTCCTTCCTTCCGCCGAAAACGCCTTATCTCCCCGTAGTCGCCACTTTGAAGAACGGCCGGGACCTCCATCCCGCGGAATTCAGGCGGGCGCGTGTACTGGGGTCCCTCGATGATGCCATCGGCGAAAGAGTCGCGCTTCGGAGATTCGACGTGCCCCAAAACCCCGGGGATGAACCGTGAAAGCGCGTCGAGCACGACCATTGCCGGCAATTCGCCACCGGTGAGAACGAAATCTCCGATGGAAACCTCCTTGTCGGCGAACCGGCGAATCCTCTCATCGAATCCCTCATAGTGCCCGGCGACAAGCGCCACTGAATCGAGAGCCGCGAAGCCCTGGGCCATCTCCGAATCGAATGTCTCACCTTGAGGGGTCATCAACGCCACCATAGGCCTCTTCCCAAGGTCCCGCTCCACCCATTCGAGCGCCGCCACCACGGGTTCCGGCTTCATCACCATACCCGGCCCGCCCCCATAAGGGTAGTCGTCGACGGTCTTGTGAGGATCGTGGGTGAAATCCCTGATGTCCACCAACCTCACGTCCAAAAACCCTTGACTTCGCGCCCTGCCTAAGATGCTCGCGTTTAGGACCGAATCGAACATCTCCGGAAAAAGAGTCAAGATATAGGCTTTCACGGCTAATCCCTGACTACGACGTTGACCCGTTTGCCCTCTTTGGCGGCGGCCGCGCCGACCACGGACCTAACAGCCGCGATTACGCGCCCTCTGCGGCCGATGATCCTGCCCATGTCATCGGGTGAGACGGATATCTCAAACACGAGCGACCTTTCGCCCTCGACTTCATCCACGCGGACCTTGTCAGGGTCGTCCGCAAGAGACTTCACGATAAACAAAACCAGGTCCCTAAGCATGGCTTTCCTCCTCGAAGAAGCCTACTTCGCGCCTTTTTGTGCCTGATACTTCGTCATCACGCCGGCCCTGTTAAGGAGCGTCTTGACGGTGGGGGTCGGCTGGGCCCCACGCCCTAACCACAATAGCGCTCTTTCTTCCTGCACCTTGTACGTGGCAGGATCTGTGGTCGGATCATAAAAGCCGAGTTCCTCGATGGCCTCGCTGTCCCTTTGATGACGTGAGTCCGAAACCACGATGCGGTAGGACGGGCTCTTCTTGGCGCCCATCCTCTTCAAGCGGATCTTGACCGACAACTTTGCACCTCTCCTTTGCTTTTCAAGCGCTTCTCGAACCTTGCCCTTCACGGGCTTTCCGATTCCTCTAGAACTTGAACTTGCCCATCTTGCCCGTGGAACCCATCTGGAACAGCATCTTCCTCGCCTGAAAGAACTGCTTCAAGAGCCTGTTAATCTCTTGCACTTCTGTTCCGCTACCCCGGGCTATCCGGCGCTTCCTCGACCCGTCGATTAGTTCGGGCTTCCGCCTTTCCATGGGGGTCATGGAGTTGACCATTGCCTCCACCCGGCCCCACTCCTTGGGGTCGATGTCGATGTCCCCTTTCATCCTGTTCATTCCGGGAATCATTTTCAAAATGTCGCCGAGGGAGCCCATCTTCTTGACTTCTTTCATCTGGTCCATGAAGTCTTCGAAAGTGAATTCCTTCTTCCGGAGCTTCTTTTCCATTTCCGCGGCTTTGGCCTGATCGTAGGATGCTTCCGCCTTCTCAATGAGGCTCAGCATGTCTCCCATGCCGAGGATCCTAGAGGCCATGCGATCCGGGTGGAATTGTTGAAGATCCTCGATCTTCTCCCCTGACGACACGAACTTAATGGGCTTGCCCGTCACTTTGGCGATGGATAGGGCAGCTCCGCCCCTCGCATCTGAATCGATCTTGGTCAAGATTATGCCGGTTATGCCGAGCGAACTGTCGAACGCCTCGGCGACTTTCGTCGCTTCTTGGCCCGTCATCGCGTCTGCCACCAGGAAGCTCTCCCGAGGCGACACGGCTTCCTTAATGCGTCTGGCTTCGCCCATCATCTCCTCGTCTATCTGAAGCCTGCCGGCCGTATCGATGATGACGACGTCAAGGGCCGAAGAAATCGCCTTCTGGAGTCCCATCCTGGCGATGGTTTCCGGCGGATTCTCGGCATCCATTGTGAAGAAAGCGACTCCCGCTTTGCCCGAAAGGATTTCGAGTTGCTTCTGAGCGGCGGGCCTGTATACGTCGCACGACACGCAAAGAACCCTACGGCCGTTCTTCCGAAGGTGAAGCGCAAGCTTCCCGGCAGCGGTGGTCTTGCCCGAGCCTTGAAGGCCGAAAAGAGCGACCACGGCGGGAGGGTTCCCCGATAGGTCGATAGGGCGAGTCCGGCCCCCCAAAAGCCCGATGAGTTCTTCGTTGACGATCTTGATGACTTGCTGAGCGGGTGTCAGACTCTCCAGGACATCCGAACCCAGGCTTCTTCCCTTCACAGAGGCGACGAATTCGCGAGCCACTTTGAAGTTGACGTCCGCCTCCAAGAGAGACAATCGCACTTCCCGCAGGCATTCGTCGATGTCTTTTTCAGAAAGCCTACCCTTGCCCCTAAGGTTCTTGAATATCCCAGAAAGCCTGGAAGTGAGGTTCTCAAACTCCACTTTCGATTTCACCTCCGGGATGGTCGGCAGTGAGGTGCCCAATGACCAAATCGCGTTTTTCGCGCCAGTCCTTGTCGCTCATGCCGCGAAGGACTTCGAGGGCCCAGTCGACGGCCGCTAGACGCACCCGGGACTTCTCGACCAAGCCGATCTTCTCTTCTAAAGCGCCAAGGGTCCGTTCACCTCGTCTGATGGCGTCCTCGCACGCCTGGCGCGAGATACCCAGCGCGGCGGAAATCTCCCCGAGCGACAGATCTTCTTCGAGCTTAAGGCGCATTACCTGTCTTTGGCGGGGCGGAAGAAGGCGCTCATACGCGTCCATAAGGACGCACATATCGTGCACTCTTTCCGGTGAATGTGTATCCGCGGCGCGTTTCAAAAGGAGCCCCCAATTCTTCTCGTCCTGTACTGGCCGTGGCCTTGACACCTGTAAATATTACTCCCCCGGTAGGGTCAAGTCAACAGAGCCGCGCTGCTACCACCAACGGCCAGGGCGTCACTCGCGGGCGGCAAACAGCGCTTTGGCAAATGAGGAAGCGTCGAAATCGCGAAGATCTTCGATTCCCTCGCCCATCCCGACAAGTTTCACGGGGATTTTCAGTGATTCCGAGATGGCGACCGCGATCCCACCCCGGGAAGTGCCATCCAATTTGGTGACGCAGATGCCTGTGACGCCGGAAGCCTCGGTGAACACCCGCGCCTGAGACAGCCCGTTTTGGCCGGTGGTCCCGTCTATGACTAGGATAACCTCGTGGGGAGCGCCCGGGACTTCGCGGGATATCACTCGCATTACCTTGCGAAGTTCCTCCATCAGGTTCTTCTTGGTTTGCAGCCTGCCCGCCGTATCGACGAGCACGACGTCTGTCCTTTTCGCAATGGCTGACCGGATGGCGTCAAACGCCACAGCCCCGGGGTCGGAGCCTTCCTGATGGCTGATCATGGTGGCGCCCGCGCGCTTTGCCCAAACGGCAAGCTGGTCCTCAGCCGCCGCGCGAAAAGTGTCGGCAGCGGCGACGATAACGCTTTTGCCTTCCGACGCGAAGCGCCCGGCGAGCTTTCCGACCGTAGTGGTCTTGCCCGATCCATTCACACCGACGAGCACGTAGACGGTCGGTCCGGAATCTGCCACAGCAAGAGGCGACGAAACCCCGACAAGAAGGTCGCGAACAAGCGACTCTAGGACGGCGAAAAGTTCGCCCTCAGTTCGGAGGGCGCTCTTGCGGCTTTCCTCCTGAACCCTGTCGCGCAGTTTCCCGGCCGTTTCGACGCCGATGTCGGCCTGAATCAGCGCCTCTTCCAGTTCGTCGAGAAAGTCTTGGGAAAGGCGCCCCGGCTGGAAAACAGCCAGTACCTTCTCGCGCAGATTCTTGGAGGTCTTGGCAAGCCCGTCTTTGAACTTTCCGAAAAGACTCATCGCGTTCGCTCCTTCTCGACCCGCTCTACTCGTTCGAAAGCCTCATCCCAAAAACGCGGGAGACGCCGGGTTCCTCCATCGTGACCCCGTAGAGCAGGTCCGCCGCCTCCATTGTCGCCTTCTGGTGAGTAATCACAAGGAATTGTGTATCTTTGGAATACCGCCGCAGGAACTGCCCGAATCTCTGCACGTTGGCCTCGTCGAGAGCCGTGTCAACCTCATCGAGAACGATGAGCGGAGAAGGCCGCACCGACAAGATAGCGAAAATCAACGCTATCCCGCAAAGAGAGCGTTCGCCTCCGGAGAGGAGGTTTAGGTGCTTCTGCCTGCGACCGGGCGGCTCGGCGGACACATCTACCCCGAAAGATTCCTCCACCAGGGACAGGCTGCCCTTGCCCCCGCCAAACAGGTCCTTGAACACCTCCGAAAAGCTTTCCGCGACAAGGTTAAATGTGTCCACGAAGCGGGTCTGGATCTCTTTTTCGACGATCTCCTTTGTCTTGTTGATCTCGTCGATCGCGTCCAAGATGTCCTGTCTCTCCAGGTTTATAAGGTCGATTCTGTCCGTGAGTTCGGAGTGTTCTTCTTCCGCTTTTAGGTTCACGCTGCCTAACGCCCTTATGCTCGAGTCTATCTCCTCGATCTTCGGCAATCCGGTCGCCCTTGGGATCCGTTCGTGGTGCACACCGTCCGGATCGTCCAAGCCGAATTCGCTCGCGATGTAATCTCGGGTCTCTTCGTACGCGTCCGACAAGGCGCCAAGCTCCTCTTTCGTCTCGCTAAGCTTGACGCAAAGACTATCCCTGTCGCGGCGCGCCCGCTCGAGGTCGCTCGTGATCGCGAGAGCGCGAGCGCTTTCCGACTCGCGGTGACCTGACAACTCCGCGAAGCTGGCCGCCATTCCGGCCACCTCCCCGTCGAGACGCTCGATGCGTGACGACAGATCCTTCTCGACATCTTCTGAACCTCTGAGTAGCCCGGTTTGACGTTCGATCTGGCGCAGTTCCTCTTCGAGGCTTCGGCCCAAAGACGCCGATTCTCCCGCCAACCCTTCCCGCCGGCGCAAGACGCGAGCGACGTTCCGCTCCAAGTTTTCTTTTTCTTCAGAAAGCCTCCTGATCTCCGCCGACAGTTCCTCATCTCGCGCCAGGCCGCCTCTTATCTGTTCCTCTCTATCCCGCAACTCGGCCATTTTGCTTTCCATTTCGGCGGCCAAAAGGGTTTCCTTAGCCACTGCGTCCTCCAACTCCGAAGCGAGAGTGGCTATTTCCACCTCTACTGGCCCCACGCTCGCCTTTTTCTCGGCGATTTCTTGCGCGAGGTTCTTTTGGAGCGTCTCCATACGCGTTTTCGCTTCTCCTAGCCTCGCCGCGCGTGATTCGGCGAGAGCTAGATCTCCTCGCGCCTTCTCGAGATCCGCCCTGCATTCGGCGAGCGCCCTCTCCAAAGACCTTCGGCGGGTCAAAACCTCCTGGAGTTCGACGCCCAAAGCCGACTCCTGCGTGAGCACATCGGCTAGCTCCTGTCGTCTGCGGAAAATCGACTCATGACGCGGCGCGTCACCGCCGGTGATGGCCCCGCCGGGCTCGAGACTCTCCCCTGACAAAGTGACTACCCTTGTGGCCCATCCAGAGGCCTTCATGTAAGCGAGAGCCACATCCATAGTGTCGGCCAGGACAACGCGCCCCACAAGGTACCCGGCGATGCGCTCCAATCCCGGCGGAAAAGTCACGACGTTTAGGAGCGGCTGAACGCCCTTCATCTGCCCGGTGAGGGAAAGCGCCCTAGGATTCATGTCTCTCGGGCGGATAAGAGACACCGGCAGAAAAGTCACGCGACCGCTCCGGGTAGATTTCAACAGCTCGATGGCGAGCTTCGCAGAGCCTTCGTCGCGGACCACGATGTTTTCCGCGCTTCCTCCGATGGCTGCCGAAAGAGCCGGTATGTACCGCGCTTCGCAGTTCAAAAGTCCTCCGACGGCGCCCTCTATCCCCGTAAGCCTTCCCGCGTCCTTTGCCTCTAGCACGGAACGCGGGCCACGACCGTATCCTTCGTAGGATTTCTCGAGATCCGAAAGGATCTTCTTACGAGCGCGCAGCGCGGACAGTCTCGCTCCTGTGTTTTTCTCCAAAGAGGTGGCCTTGTCCAGAGCGGTTTGGGTCGAAAGAGCCTTGCTTCGATGCTCTTCGAGAAGCTTCTTTTGCTCGACAACGCGGCGGGACGCATCGTCGGACTCTCCCAACAGTGACGATAGCTCCTTGCTCCTCTTCTCCTGCTCGGCTGACGCCGTGGCGATCCACTGCCGGATGGCGTCGCCCTCGCTCCGTTTGGCCGCAAGACGGGAACGTTTCTCGTCCCGAGCTCTTTGGCATTGCCCTAAAGACGAAGTTAGGGCCAGCGTTTCTTGCCTCAACAACAGCACTTTCTCGCTCTGCTCTTTGAAAGAAGCCTCCGAACGGGTCCGCGCCAAAACCGCTTCGCCGTGTCGAGAGGACACCTGCTCCAATTGCGACGAAACCTCATCGTACGTGGCGGCCAAGGCCTCATCCTCTGAAGCCAGCCTGGACAAGTCCTGCTCCATGCCGGACCGCCGGACCGCCCTGCCTTCCAGCTCCTTACGAAGAAGAAGTCCCTCGCTACGCGCCCCGTCCCGGCGTTTTTCCAGCGAGAACAGCTCAGAGGCCGCGCTCTCCCTTTGAGTTTGTATGCGGCGTCCCTCTTCTTCCAGTTCCGCGATTCTCTTGGCCGCCGCCTCGGATTCATCCGTCATTTTGGGCAGCATGAGTTCGAGCGATTCGAGGTCTTGCCTGAACTTTTCGACGCGGCGCCTGGCCGAAAACGCTTTCTTGCCCTGATCTTCAACTTGAAAAAGCCACATGGCCAGATCTGTCTTCCGCCGCTCTTTGGAAAGGCGCTTGTATTCGGCCGCGAGCTCCCTGTCCGAAGAGAGGCGTTCTCTCCTGGCGGAGAGTTCGACGATAAGGTCGTCAACCCGTGAAACGCCGGCTTTCGCCGCTTCCAGCCGCGTCTCAGTCTCTTTTTTGTCGATCCTTACCCTCGCCACGCCCGAAGCTTCTTCGATCCAGGCTTTGCGGTCCTCCGGGCGGCCCGAGACCAACTCATGGATAGTCCCCTGCCCTATCACGACGTATCCTGTATGGGAAAGTCCCGTCCCAAGTAGTGTCTCGATCACATCTTTCCATCGAACGTTCTTGCCGTTCAGCCTGTATTCGCTGGAGCCGTCACGCGCGAATCGCCGGAGCAGCTCGGTCTCGCCTGAACCGTTCATCCCGTCGAATAGGAGTTTGACCTCCGCCATCCCCATGGCTTTCCTTCCGGCGGTGCCGCCGAAGATGACGTCCTGAAGTCTTGCCGAGCGGAGCACCCTGGGGTTCTGTTCCCCGAGCACCCAGCGTAAGGCGTCGGCCAGATTTGACTTTCCGCATCCGTTGGGCCCCACAATGGCGGTTATGCCGGAGCCGAGGACTACCTCAGTTCGGTCGCAAAACGACTTGAATCCATGGAGAGATAATTTCTTTAGCAAGGGAAGGCCGCCTCCCAAACGGTGTCATAGGTAGACACTTCTACTTGCGGTCTCCTTTTTCCTAGAGGAGGTGAGGGGGGATGGCGTCGGTTTGCCCTGCGAGGTAACCTGACGCGGCTTGTTCTTCCGCTTCTTTCTTGGAACTTCCGTATCCGCGAGAGACAGGGACCCCGTTTATGAGGCACTCGACTTCATACGATCGCCTGTGGTCGGGACCCGTAACAGAAAGCACCCTGTATTCAAGTTTCACGCCCGCGTCGCCTTGAGCCCGTTCTTGGGCCAGAGTCTTAGCGTCCACAGGGACTTCCATGGTCTCGGCCGGTACGACGACATCCTTCACGAACGAGAGCACCCATTCCCATCCGAGCTCCAGAAAAAGAGCTCCCACGACGGCCTCGAAGGCCCCCGCCAAAATTCTGGGCCTTTCCCTGCCTCCGGTGGCATATTCGCCTCGGCCTAGGCGAAGCAGTTTCCCAAGCCCGGCATCGGATGCGATTTCAGCCAACGAAGACCCCGAGACGAGGCGAGCGCGCATGCGCGTCAAGTCGCCCTCGGGGGATTCTGAGTAGCGGTCGTAAAGCAAGTACCCGACGCCGAGCTGAAGCACGGCGTCACCAAGATACTCCAACCGCTCGTTTGACGGGCAATCCTGCCTTTCGTTCGCGTAGGAAACGTGAGTCAAAGCCGTCAGCCGGAGCGTGGGGCTAAGCGAGCCCAAAGCGTCACTGACAAGTCGTTCTACCCGACGTATCGTTTCATGGCCAGGCACGCGTTCTGACCCCCAAACCCAAACGAATTCTTGAGAGCAACATCCATAACTACCTTTCTCGATTTATTCGGCACATAATCAAGGTCGCACGCGGGGTCCGGTTCTTCGTAGTTAATGGTCGGCGGGACGATTTGGCTGTCAAGCGCCAAAGCCGTGACGACGGCCTCGACGGCGCCCGCGGCGCCCAGGAGATGGCCTATCATGGATTTGGCTGAGGAAACAGGGATCTGGTACGCCCGCTCTTTGAGCGCGCCCTTGATGGCAGAAGTCTCGTTTATG
>CAZMEF010000016.1:0-17751 GCA_964565305.1 uncultured Eubacteriales bacterium
CTGACATAACCATAGAGGTCACCGCCCCGAAGATGGAGCAGAGCCCGTCTCAGGCGAGAACCATATACCTTTCGATATGGGACGAGGCCACCGGGTCACTCAAAGGGCTTTTTCCCATGACCGTCGCCGTCGAGAGGTTCCGCCCCGTAGTGTTTGTGGGTGAAGGGAGTGCGGCGGGAGGGCAGATGATGGCCACGGTCTTTGCCTATCATCCTGGCACTTACCAGGCCATAGACGCCATGGTCAGCATGGATGAGATCTGGTATTCTCTACACGACGGGCGTGCGACGGTGACGCTTGCGAGATCGAACCTCCGTGGGCTCCATTTGGTGGCCCAGTACAAGGGGCTTTGTCCGGTCCACAAGACGCTAGACTAGCGGTTCGTGACTCTTCTTGCGCTGATTGGGGATTGACGCCATGGGAAAAAGATTTTGCCTTCGATTTTGTTTTGTTTTACTTCTATCGGTGAGTTTCATCTTTGTCCAGCCGGCAGCGCTTGCAGAAGGAGTAATACCCGTAGCTGCGCCCGACGCGGAGACAAGCCCAGCCGAAACTGAAACCATAACTTTGTCAAAAGAAGAAGCCGCCCTCTACGCGGAGTTTGCGGCCTTAATGGGTTTTCTCAGGGAATATCACACAAGGGAGCTCTCCTATGGTGAGTTGTACGAAGGCGCTGTTTCGGGCGTCCTCGCCTCCCTAAAGGACAGGTATTCTCAACATTTCACGGCCGAGCAACTTGAATCCTGGGTAGCCGACTTGGAGGGGCAGTACGGCGGGCTTGGGGTCACTCTCGAACTCATTGACACGATGATCACAGTCGTCAGCGTTTATCCGCGCACGCCCGCGGAGAAGGAAGGGCTAAAGGCCGGCGATATTTTGATGGCGGTGGGGGACGTGGACATGGTCGGGAAAATGCCCGCCGATGCCGCCCTGTTACTTCGGGGCGACCCGGACACTGCTGTCGGCGCCACCTTCCTGAGACCATCTACCGGTGAGATGTTACAGATGACGTTCGTGCGCGAAACTATTACCCCTCCGACGATGGATGTTCAAGACATGGGCGAGGGGCTTTTCTATGTATCCATTGCGACTTTCAACGAGAATGTTCAAAGAAACTTGCCCGTGGTCCTGGACATCATTCTCGACGGCAGGGCCGAAGGGATCGTGCTCGACCTCAGGAACAACCCGGGCGGACTCCTCGATGCCTGTGTGGAGATCGCGGACCGCCTCGTGCCCAAAGGGCCTGTGGTGGAATTGCGGAGAAAAGATTTGAAAGAGACCATTGAAAACCCCAACGAAGTGGACCCTGTTCCGGTCGTGGTTCTCGTGAACGGTGGCTCGGCGAGCGCTTCGGAGATACTCGCCGGGGCTATCCGCGATAGAGGGGCCGGCGTTCTTGTTGGTGAGACGACGTTCGGGAAGGGTTCTGTACAAACGGTGATTGAACTTGGCGAAGGTTTAGGTGCCGCCAAGATCACCATCGCGGAGTACTTCACCCCCTCTGGGTTCGCGCTAAACGGCAAGGGTCTGACCCCGGACTACCCGGTAACGCCCGAGCGTGTCGCTATACCGCAGCCACCTGTTTACAGTAGGCCGCTCAAGAGGGGCGTCATAGGGCTTGATGTGCTGGCGGCGCAAGAATGTTTGGCGTTCCTCGATTATGGCGTGGGTGAGCCTGACGGAATCTTCGGGCCGCTGACCGACGCCGCCATGACCGCCTTCTGCCGAAAGTACGGCCTTCAGTATTCGGGCGCTGTGACTGAGGAGCACATGAGGTTTCTCGGGACGGCTTGCGCCCAGAAAGTCAAAGATGCCGGGGATTTTGTCAAGGATAGAGGTATCGAGATATTGCGAAACAGGCTTGAAACCGGGCACTGGGAGTAGAACAGCCCGGTTCACAAGGAGGCATGCACAATGACAGAAGTTTTGCCGACTGCTTTCATTCGAGTCCGCGTCTCACAGTCGGATGTACATTACGGCGGTGGCATAGCGGCCGGGGCGAAGGTCATGGAGTACTTCGGCGACGTTGCGACGGAACTCAGTATTCGATACGATGGCGACGAGGGGCTTATGGCGTCCTACGACTTGGTAGAGTTCAAACAGCCCGTCTTCGCGGGCGACTATCTAGAGGTAAGGGGCAGGATCGCGAGCGTGGGCCGCAGGTCGCGTAAGGTGGAAATGGAGGCGTACAAGGTTATCGTGGCCGCGCCCGAGGTTGGCCCCACGGCGGCCAAGGTCTTGGAGAATCCCTTACTGGTGGCCCGAGCTCACGGGACTGTGGTGGCGCCGAAGGCGTCCACCTAGGGAACCGTACGACCCGTACAGTTTCTGCCCGGCAGAATAACTATCCCAGGAGAGATGCCAATGGATCCCCTTATAATCACAGTTGCGCCGGTTGGCGCTGAAGTCACACGACAGCAAACCCCCCACATCCCCCTTTCCCCTGAAGAAATCGCGGAGGAGTGCTATTTGTCCTGCCGGGCAGGCGCGTCGTTGGCGCACGTTCACGCCAGGGATGAGCGCGGCGAGTCCACGCAGGATCCGGAGGTCTACCGCGAGATAATCAGGCTCATACGGGCCAAGACAGATATGATCGTCCAAGTGTCTGTCGGTGGGGCCGTGGGCATGTCAGCCGAGGAGCGAGTCGGGCCTGTATCGCTGAAGCCAGAAATGGCAACACTCACGTGCGGGACGGTTAATTTTGGCGACGGGATCTTCACCAACTCCAAAGGCGACATCGAGCGGTTTGCCGCCGCCATGAAAGAGCACGGTGTCAGGCCTGAGTTTGAGATCTTCGACGCGGGCATGATCGAAAACGCCCGGAGATTGGCCCTGACCAAACTCGTTAATCTCCCCGGGCATTTCGATTTTGTGATGGGAGTGCCGGGGGGCATATCGGGTGATCCGAGGAACCTCATGCATCTTGTGAACCTGATACCGGACGGTTCGACTTGGACTGTCGCGGGGATCGGTAGGCACGAGCTGCCTCTTGCGACCATGGCCGTGTTGCTAGGTGGCCACGTAAGGGTCGGATTTGAGGACAACATCTACTATTCCAGGGGCGTCCTGGCCAAATCCAACGCCGAACTGGTCGATCGAATTGTCCGCATAGCAAAGGAGTTGGGAAGGCCTGTAGCCGGTCCGGACCAGGCGAGGGCCATCCTCGGGTTACCGCCCGTAGCGAAAGGGGTATAACGAATGCAACTGTTCATCGATACGGCTAATATCGAAGAGATAAGGGAAGCGGCGAGTTGGGGCATCATTTCCGGCGTCACGACCAACCCCAGCCTGATCGCCAAGGAGAAGCGGGACTTTCGAGCGGTCGTGAAAGAGATATCCGAGATTGTGCCCGGTCCCATTTCCGCGGAAGTCATGTCCGACGAGTCCGATGGAATGATCCAAGAAGCAAGAGAACTGGCTAAAATCGCGAAGAACATTGTCATCAAGATCCCGATGACTCGCGAGGGGCTAAAGGCCGTGAAGGTCCTCTCAAAAGAAGGCGTAAAGACAAACGTTACTTTAGTTTTCTCCGCGACTCAGGGCCTTCTTGCGGCCCTTGCGGGCGCCACCTACGTCAGCCCCTTTGTCGGAAGGCTGGACGACGTCAGCAACGAAGGGATGGACCTTGTCGAAGATCTGGTTACGATAATTGAAAACTACGGGCTGGAGACCAAAGTCATCGCGGCATCCATCAGACATCCGCTTCACGTGTTGGATGCGGCGAAAGCGTCATCGCACATCGCTACCGTACCGTTCAAAGTTCTTGAGGCAATGTTGCGTCACCCGCTGACCGATGCCGGCATAAAACGGTTCAAGGACGATTGGGCCAAGGTTCTTGCTCACTTTTATGAATCTTGACTCATGTTATGGCGTATGATAGTTTCTGACTAGGAGTGTAAAGACCGAGCCTTCACTTGCTAACCTTCTTGGTTTTCGACGTGTAACGCCCTGTGCGCCTTTACCGCAGCGGCATCAGCCGTTGATTAGAATACTTTCGCCAAGGTCCTCAGACTTGTTGCCGCCGGTTTGCAGACGACGGGGCAAGCGCCACATCAAGGAGACGTGACAGCATGCAGCCAGACGAGCCCAAAGGGTTAGTGCCGCTTACCAATGATCAGGTCGGCGAAGAAGGCGAGAAGCCCAAACCACGCAGGGGCCGGCCCAAGAAGCAGAAAGAAGCGATTGTGCCGTCGGAGCCAATCGCTCCCTCCAGCCCCTCCGAAGTTGTAGCCGAGCCTTCCGCGCCCCCCAAGCCCAAACGAGTAGTCAGGAAGAAGATTGCTCCTGTGGGCGAGCAACAACTACCTGAGAGCCAGCCCGCCGAGATAGATAAGCCTGTCCGGGCGCCGGCAAGCCGAGCCTTGAAGGCCAGAAAAGCTGAGGACGCGCAGGAAAGCGCGGCCGTGGAGCCGGCCGGGGAGACCACAACTCCCGCAACTAAGCCCCAAGAGACCGCAGAGGTGGCTGAAACCCCTGTTTCTGTCCCTCCGAAGGAACCGCCGCGGCCCACAGGGGGCCTACGAGAAACGTCCCAGGTCGTCCAAGCGAGGGAAAGGCTGTTGTCGTCCAACGGTTCCTCCGCCGGCGCGACCATTCCCACATCGCGGTTCCCAGTTCGGACCCCTGCGGCGGCGGCGAAGCAGGAAGCGCAGTCATCAGCGGTTTCTCCCGCGTCTCCGCAGTCCTCATCTCAGGCTTTTCCATATAGGCAAGATAGGCAAGGGTATGAGGAGCGGGCGTATTCCTCGAACCGGCCTGAACCCCCGCCGTCGGAAGCGCGAGGCCAGGAACAAGAATACGAGCGGGACACGGGCCAACGGACCGTGCCATCTGACGGATACGGCCGCGGCCCCAGACCTTCCAGGGGAAGGCCCGATTCGGGACCTACCATGAAAGAATTGGGCAACATGACTTTGGTGGAACTTCAAAGGTATGCGCGGGAACTGGGCATCGCGGGGTACTCGACGGTCCGCAAAAAGGAGCTTGTGTTCGAGGTACTGAAGGCCAGAACGCAAGCCGGAGGCCTGATCTTCGCCGAAGGTTTGCTTGAGATACTGCAAGAAGGGTACGGTTTCCTTCGCCCTGCTTTCTATTTCCCGAGCAAGGACGACATTTACATCTCGCCGTCCCAGATACGCAAGTTCGACCTGCGAACGGGGGATCTGGTGTCCGGACAGGTACGCCCACCTAAAGACACAGAGCGCTACTACGGGCTTTTGCGCATCGAGGCCATCAACGGAGAGGACCCGGAGACAGCCCGGTTGCGGCCCAACTTCGAAGGACTTACTCCGATCTTCCCGCTTCAAAGATTTGAACTGGAGACGACAAGAGCGGAGATCTCCGGACGTCTTCTCGACTTGGTGGCGCCCTTGGGCATGGGGCAGCGCGCCTTGATCGTATCCCCCCCCAAGGCAGGCAAGACAGTCCTGTTGAAGCGCATCGCGAACGCCATCACCGAGAACCACCCTGACAGCTACCTCATGGTGCTTCTAATTGACGAACGCCCCGAAGAGGTCACCGATATGCAAAGATCGGTCAAGGGCGAGGTCATCGCGTCAACCTTCGACGAACCGCCCGAAAACCACGCGCGCGTCTCCGAAATGGCTCTCGAACGGGCGAAAAGATTGGTGGAGAACAAGCGCGATGTCGTTGTGCTTCTCGACAGCATCACCAGAATGACCAGAGCCTACAACTTGATAGAACCGAGTTCAGGCAGGACGCTATCCGGGGGCATGGACCCGGCGGCCTTCCACAAACCGAAGAGATTTTTCGGCGCGGCCCGAAATATCGAGGAGGGCGGCAGCCTGACCATCGTTGCCACCAGCCTGATCGATACGGGAAGCAGGATGGACGACGTCATCTACGAGGAGTTCAAAGGCACCGGCAATTCGGAGATTCACCTCGACCGGAAGCTTTCGGAGCGCCGTATCTTCCCTTCGATCGATATCAAACGCTCGGGAACGCGAAAAGAAGAGCTTCTGCAGAGCAAGGAAGAACTTGACGCCATGTGGCTCTTCCACAAGATGACTAATGATCTTGAACCCGATAAGGTTTTAGAAGGCCTCATGGAACTTTTGAACCAGACTAAGAACAACAAGGAAGCCTTGCCCTTCATAAGGCGAAGGCTGTCGCTGACGCGCTGACGCGCTCATCGCGCCGTTGCCTGGGCTTCTCTACCGTGCTATACTCTGTCTGTTTGTTTCGTCTAGATGGGATTTGGAGTGATGAAGTTGAAGGAAAAGATACATCCGGAATATGCGAAAACCACCGTTACTTGCGCTTGCGGCGCCGTGTACCATGTGGGGTCCACGAAGAAAGCCGTTAGGGTGGAGATATGCGCTAAATGTCACCCGTTCTTCACCGGCGTTCAGAAGATCGTGGACACAGGGGGACGGGTAGAGCGGTTCCGTCAGAAGTATGGATACATCAAGGGAGAAGAGCAGCCGGAGACCAAGGGAACCGGCACGCATTAGCGAAAGAATCTCGAAGGGCAGAGACACCGTGAAGGGTTTCTGCCTTTCTTTTTGCTTTTGTGCCGCTCGCATACCGCTTCCGTGGATTTCGTTCCGCGTGTAGTAGAATAGCGGGGAGGAGGGTCGGCGATGGCGAACAAATCAACCGGGTACGGCGGGCAAGCCGTTATCGAAGGCGTAATGATGCGTGGGTCGCGGTTCGCCGCCTTGTCAGTCCGATCTCCTGATGGGGAGATCGTGACGTTCGTCAAGAAAGCAGAATCGCCGGCGCAAAAGGGTGGTTTCTACAACTGGCCGATCGTGAGAGGAGCGCTTGCGTTCTGGGATTCCTTGAGTCTTGGGATGGGCATGCTAATGAAGTCAGCCGAAATCGCGATGCCCGAAGAGGAAGCCCCCAGCAAAATGGCCGTCAACCTTGCGGTCGTTGGCGGAGCCGTCATCGCTCTCGGGTTGTTTGTGGTGGCGCCCATCTACATCGCGCAGTTCATATTGCGAGCTCTTGGATTGTCGGGCCGCGTTTACACAAGCCTTGTGGAGTTGATCATCCGCCTTTTCCTGCTCGTGGGCTATATCGCCATTGTTTCCCGGATGAACGAAATACAACGCGTTTTGCAGTACCACGGCGCTGAACACAAGGTCATCTGGGCGTGGGAGAACCACGGGCATGAACCCGTGTTTTCGGCGGAGAACTGGGATAGGGGCAAAGCCGCGGAATCTTTGGCGTCGGAAGCCGGGTCGTTTGCCACATTGCATCCGCGCTGCGGCACCAGTTTTCTGTTCTTGACAGTCTTGTGCGCTTGGCTGGTTTTCATATTCGTATCCCCCGCAAACGTCATAGATCGAGTAATCACGAGGATTCTGTTGATGCCCGTCGTGGCGGGGCTGGCTTATGAGGTGCTCAAGGCGTCGGCGGGGCGGGATGGCCCGTTTTGGAGGCTAATCCGCGCTCCGGGTATGGGCCTTCAGAAACTGACGACGCGACCGCCGGATGAGTCCCAGGTGGAAGTGGCGGCGCACAGCCTTGTCCTTTTGGTCGAGGCAGAAAGAGGTGTCTCCGTTTGAGCGCGACTCACGATTCCAACGGTCTAGCGACCAAATTGGAAGCCATAAGCGCCAGGTACGAAGAAGTGCGCGCGTCGCTTGAGGATCCCGAGGTCTTCTCAGATCCCAAGCGTTACCGCGATCTCGCCAAGGAAAAGGGCAGATTAGAGGAAATCGTCGTCAAGTACAGGCGGTATCAAAAGGCCGGATCCGACTTGGAAGGCAACCGTGAGTTCGTAAAGTCGGAGTCCGACCCGGATTTGCTCGCGATGGCGGAGGAAGACATATCTACCCTTAGGCGCGAGCGGGAGAGGCTGGAAGGAGAACTCAAGCGCGCGCTCGTGCCCACGGATCCTAACGACGCGAAGGACGCGATCGTGGAAATAAGGGCAGGTACGGGTGGTGACGAAGCCGCCCTTTTCGCCGGCGATCTGTTTAGGATGTACGGCAGGTTTGCGGAAGGGCAGAAGTGGAAGGTCGAGATTCTGGTCTCCAACCCGACAGATCTGGGCGGGTTCAAAGAGATCATCTTTGCCGTCGAAGGAGAAGGCGTCTACAGCAAGCTGAAATACGAAGGCGGCGTGCACAGAGTGCAGCGCATTCCCGCCACCGAAGCGGGAGGGCGCATCCACACCTCAACCGCGACGGTCGCGGTTTTGCCCGAGGTTGGCGATGACGTAACCATCGAGATCAACCCTGACGATTTGAGGGTCGATACTTTCATGTCTTCGGGGAAGGGCGGCCAAGGCGTCAACACGACGTACTCTGCGGTGAGAGTGACCCATCTCCCCACCAACACGGTCGTCACATGCCAAGACGAACGTTCCCAGATCCAAAACAGAGAGCGGGCCATGAGGATCCTCCGGTCTCGTTTAGAGGCGGCCGCGGAAGAAGAGCGAAGCCGCGAATCCACGAAAGACAGGCGTTCTCAGATAGGAACCGGTGAGAGGGCCGAGAAGATACGGACCTACAACTTTCCTCAGAACAGGGTGACCGATCACAGGATCGGGTTCACGAGCCACAGGTTGACCGAGATGCTTAACGGAGCCATAGAGGAAATCGTGGAGGCTCTCGTCGCCGAGGATGAGAGGCTCAAGCTCGAACAGGCGGAATGAGCGTGGGTGGGCGCGACGGCCCTGTCGCCTTGAGGGACCTGGCAGCGTGGGGCAGGTCGACGTTGCGCGGATATTCCGAGGACCCGTCCAGGGACGCTTACCTGCTTTTGGCGTTAGCGATCGGGAAACCTCCCGAGCACATTCATTTGCATCCGGAAAGCCGCCATTATAAGGAAACTGTGGACCGGTACCACTCTCTTTTGATGAGGCGAAGAGAAGGTGAGCCTATCGCCTACATTCGGGGGTACCAGCCGTTTATGGGACACGACTTTGTTGTCGACAGGCGCGTTCTGATACCGAGACCTGAGACAGAAACCCTTGTTGAAGAGGTTGTGCGATTCATCGGATCTGTCGAATCGGCGAAATGCGATCTGGACCGGATCGCGGTTGCGGACATCTGTTGCGGCTCGGGGGCCGTCGGCCTTTCCGTCGCTAGAGCGTTCCCCAGGGTTGGTGTCGTGCTAACCGATCTATCCGATGAGGCCCTGATGGTGGCGAGGGAAAACGCCGCCGGTTTGGGACTGACCCGGGTCACGTTGCTGCAAGGTGACCTATTCGAACCGCTCCGCCTTAACGGTGTGGCGGGTCTGGATGTCATCGCGTCGAACCCGCCTTACATTGAAAGCCTCAAAATGTGCGCTCTTCCGGCCGAGGTCAAGCGAGAGCCGCGGATGGCCTTGGATGGCGGGCCGGACGGGCTCCATTACGTGCGGCGTCTCATCGCCGGGGGAATGGCGTTCCTCCGGCCCGGCGGAATGATGGCGGTGGAAATAGATGAGGATCAAGCGCGCCCTGTCGAGTTGGCGTTCCGCGAGTCCACCGGCTGGACCGGGTTAAGGTTTGTCAATGACCTTGCGGGCAGGATACGAGTTGTCGTCGCCTATCGGAGTTCGCGGCAGTGAGGGGGAAAGCGATGGATGCGAGGCTCGATACCAAGATCATCAAGGTCGATCCCTTACACCCGGACGATGGGGCTTTGATGGAGTGCGCCGGGGCTCTGCGGATAGGGAAAAGCGTTGCCTTTCCCACTGAGACGGTTTACGGGCTGGGCGCCAACGCCCTGATGCCTAGCGCCATCGACAGGGTCTTCTCCGCAAAGGGCCGGCCGCAGGATAACCCCCTAATCGTTCACGTGTCGCGTCCGGAAGCCGTTTTTCCGTTGGCGAAAGACATCAGCGAAGTCGCGCTAAGGTTGATGAACGTCTTTTGGCCGGGGCCGTTAACGCTCCTTTTTCCAAAGTCCGATCTTGTGCCGGACCGCGTCACTGCCGGCCTCTCCACGGTCGGCATCCGCATGCCCGATCACCCCGTGGCGCAAAGACTTCTGGATCTTGCGGGCGTGCCCGTGGCTGCGCCGTCGGCTAACGTATCCGGGAGCCCGAGTCCCACGTCAGCCGCGGCCGTTATCGCCGATCTGGACGGGAAGGTGGACTACATTCTGGATGGCGGGGATGCGGTCATCGGCCTTGAATCAACGGTACTGGATGTTTCCGGGGCGGTTCCGAAGGTTTTGCGGCCCGGCGGGTTGTCAGTGGAAGAACTTGAAGAGGTGCTTGGCAAGGTAGAGGTGTCCCGGTACGAAGGCCGGGGCGCTCCGCCGTCCCCGGGGATGAAGTACCGCCATTACGCTCCGAAGGCGGAAGTCTACCTTGCTACGGGAGACTCCGCCGCGCAGGCCCGCTCTATCGCGCTTGCGACGGTCGGTTCGATCCTCTCTGGAGGAAGGCCCGTGATTTTGGCGTCGTCGGAAAATATGCCGGGATACGGGTTGATCACGAAAGCGATGGGCGACCGCGTGGCGGTCATCGAGCTCGGTTCAAGGAATGACCTGTCCCCGGTCGCATCAAGGCTCTTTTCCGCGTTGCGCCATGCCGACTCAATCGTTGCATCTGTGTTGCTCGTCGAGTCGTTCCCCGAAGAGGGGATCGGGCTCGCCGTGCAGGACCGTCTTGGGCGAGCAAGCGCCGGGAGGCGCCTTGAGCCCGTCCGGGAACTGAGGGCTCTTCTTGTGTGCACTGGGAACACTTGCAGAAGCCCCATGGCGGAGGCCATTTTGACAGACGAGTGGAATAGATTGGGGGCGCCGTATCCGCTCCGCGCGGTTTCACGTGGAACATCGGCTCTAGCGGGGCTCCCTGCGACAAACGAAGCCGTATCAGCGGCGGGACGCTACGATATCGACTTGCGATCACATTGTTCTGCCATAGTCGAAAAAGGCGATCTGGAGGCGGCGGATTTTGCCATCGCCATGACCGGGTCTCATAAGCGTGCGCTACAGGAAAGGTTCCCTGCTCTGGCTCACAAGGTATATACTTTAGCTGAGATGGTCCCCGAAGTCATCGAGGGCGATATCCGTGACCCTATCGGACTTGGACAGGCCATGTATGATTGCACGGCCGACACCCTCAGAAGGGGACTCGGGGCGTTGGCCTCTCTACTAGCCCAAACCGGGGGGAACCCAGTTGAAACTCGCGATCGGTAGCGACCACGCAGGCTACAGGCTTAAAGAGGAACTGCGCCAGACTTTGGCGCCGGATTACGAGATTGTGGATATGGGAACCGACAGTGAGCAGTCTGTTCACTATCCCGATTTTGCCCGCAGGGTGGCGGAAGCCCTGCGAAAGGGCGAAGTCGAATTCGGGATACTGGTCTGCGGAACAGGTTTGGGCATGTGCATATCGGCCAACAAGTTTCCCGGAGTCCGGGCCGTAGCTTGTTCGGATACATTTTCGGCGCGGATGGGAAGGGAACACAACGATGCCAACGTCTTGTGTATCGGGGCCAGGGTGGTCGGACCCGGGCTCGCGCTTGACATCGCTAGGGAGTTCCTGAGAGGCCGGTTCGCCGCCGGAAGGCACTCTATACGCGTTCAGAAGATCGCTGAAATCGAGTCGGAGTTCTCAAAGTAGGGGCGAGACGCATGGCACAAAACAACAAAGAGATCGTCGAAACGCAGATTGATCTGGGGCAAATAAGGGACCAAGTCAGGTCCGTAGCTACGGGCCTTCTCAAGATCGCTTCGCTTAAGCCCGGTCAGATACTGGTCCTGGGCTGCTCGACAAGCGAGGTCAGTGGTAAGAGGATCGGTTCGGCGGGGAGCCTTGAAGTCGCGTCGGCTATCTTGGACGGAATGGATGACGCCCTTGCCGGCACAGGCATCCAGTTGGCCGTTCAATGCTGCGAGCACCTAAACAGGGCCCTTGTGGTAGAAAGAGCGGTCCAAGAGAAATACGGGCTGACCGAGGTCTCCGTACTGCCGGTTCCCCACGCCGGGGGCGCCACCGCGTCAAGCGCGTTAAGGCGCGCCAAAGATCCCGTGGTTGTGGAAGCGATTCAGGCGCACGCAGGCATTGACATAGGCGACACTTTCATTGGAATGCACCTTAAACCCGTCGCCGTTCCGGTCAGGCTACCGGATAAGAGCGTGGGACAGGCTCACGTCACTGTTGCTCGCACCAGGCCAAGGCTGATAGGTGGGGCGAGGGCCGTCTATGTGTGGAATGACATCGACGACAAGAGCGGCAAAGGCAACAAACGATAGGGCCTCGAAACAAAAAGGGGCGAGGAAGGGTCTAACATATGGACGGACATAAACGTCCCGGCTGGGACGAGTATTTTATGCAGGTGGCGGATGTTGTGGCCACGAGGTCCACTTGTCTTCGCAGGAAGATCGGCGCGGTGATCGTGCGCGATAAGCGGATACTCGCGACGGGTTACAACGGCGCCCCTACCGGCCTACCGCACTGCGATGAGGTCGGCTGCCTGAAGGACAAGTTGCACGTCCCGTCCGGTGAGCGCCAGGAGGTGTGCCGGGCCCTCCATGCCGAACAGAACGCGATCGTTCAGGCAGCGAGGTACGGCACCGTGGTTGAGGGCTCAAGCATCTATTGCACTACAGAACCGTGCAGCATGTGCGCCAAGTCAATCATCAACGCGGGCATCAAACGGGTGGTCTATCGCGAGTCGTACCCGGACGCTTTGTCCCGGGAGCTCCTTTTGGGGGCGGGCGTAATCGTAGAGCAGTACCGGTAGTCACCCCCGGGGCTCCGTTCGTTGACCGGCGGGACAACCTGGGATAGAATGTCGGTAATTGGCAAGCTATGCAGCGGGTTTTTGTACCGGGGGGTGCTGTTTTTTGCGAACGGTGTACGCCTTTTCCGCTGCTTTGCTCTTTTCGCTCGCAATAACCCCGACCATTAGATGGATCGCCAAGAAAACCGGGGCGATGGTCTACCCCAACTCCCGGAGCGTCCACCGAAAACCGGTGCCACACCTTGGCGGAGTCGCCATTTACCTCGCTTCAGTCGCTTCGATGCTGATCTTTCCGCCCGATGATCGCGTCGCGATGTATTCGGTGATACTCGGCGGTCTCATCATGCTGATTGTTGGAACGATAGATGACATCAAGGATCTTACACCTATTCAGAAACTGATAGGCCAGGTGATTTCGGCCTTGGTCGTGATTTGGATGGGCATAAGCATCTCCTTCATCACGAACCCCTTCACGGGAGCAGTCACGATGCTTGGCTTCCTAGCGGTCCCGCTCACAGTGGGCTGGGTCGTTTCGTTTGAGAACCTGGTGAACCTCGCTGATGGCCTCGACGGGCTTGCGGCCGGCGTGTCTGGCATAACGGCTCTTGTCATGGTCTTCGCGGCCAACAAAGCGGGGGCCACGGGCATCAGCACCGCTGCCGCTGCCTTGGCGGGAAGCGTCCTCGGCTTTCTCCCCCTGAACTTTCACCCCGCTTCGATCTTCATGGGCGACGGCGGGGCTTTGTATATTGGGCTGGCTCTTTCCGTTTTGTCGGTCCAAGGCTTCGTGAAGTCGGCGGTCTTCATGTCAGTGTTGGCGCCTATTCTCGCCATGATGGTTCCCATATCAGACGCCGCGTTTGCGATCATCCGGAGAGGGCTTGCGGGCACGGGAGTGGCTCGGGCGGACCGGGACCACCTTCACCATCGGTTGCTTGAGCTTGGAATGAGCCAAAGGCAGGCCGTACTCATCATTTACGTTGTGAGCCTGGGTTTTGGGGCCCTGGGGATGGTCTCCAGTTTCGTTCCCTTGAGGCAGGGCGGCCCTCTGGCGGCGTTGGCGATTCTGGGCACTTTGGTCGTCGCCCAGCGCGTGGGGCTCCTGACTGTGACGGCGAAGAGTAAGGGTCGGAGCCGGTCCCACAACGGGTAGGCGTGCGTGCCGGATACGCGAAAGGTGTGGAGGTTTTGCCCCTGGAAAGAGAACCCCTTAAGGTCGCGTCAGTCTTCGGAACGCGCCCCGAAACCACGAAAATGGCGCCCCTCGTCAAGGCACTGCAGTCTGAACAACGCATCGAATCCACCGTATTGGTCACCGCGCAGCACAGGGAGATGCTCGATCAGGCTCTTCGCTATTTCGGCATAAAAAGCGACTACGACCTCGACGTGATGCGCGAGAACCAGACGCTCTCGCAGACTACAGAGCGCGTGTTAGCCCGGCTCACCCCGGTCCTTGAAGATGTACGCCCTGATTTGATGTTGGTCCACGGGGATACCGCCACCACAGCTTCCGCCGCGCTTGCCGCTTACTATTTGCGGATTCCTTGCGGGCACGTCGAAGCGGGGCTCCGCACAGGCGACAAGAACGCGCCGTTTCCCGAAGAAGTGATGCGCAAGATTGCCGATGCCATCTGCGACCTTCATTTTGCCCCGACCTCGTTGGCAAAGCAGAACTTGTTGAAGGAAGGGGTGCCGGAGAAAGGCATTTTCGTGACCGGCAACACCGCCGTGGACACGCTGCTGATGACGGTCAAACCTTCGTACAGGTTCATCAATTCCACGCTGTCGTCACTCGACTTGGGACAGCGGATCAACATACTGGTGGAAGTCCACCGCAGGGAAAACTTCGGAGAAGGAATGGAGAGTATCGGAAAAGCCTTGAGAGCGGTGGCCTTGGCCCACCCTGAGGTTCGTTTTTTGGTATCGGTGCATATGAACCCGCATGCCAGAGAACCCATTCGAAGATTCTTGGGAGATATCTCAAACGCCATTTTGTTCGATCCTCTCGACTATGCCGATTACGTTAACCTAATCGGCCGCTCCTACCTTGTGGTGACTGATTCCGGCGGCGTTCAGGAAGAGGCGCCTTCGCTTGGAGTGCCCGTGGTGCTCTGCAGAGACAAGACCGAAAGGCCCGAAGCGCTAGAGGCAGGCACACTGGCGATCGTTGGGTCAAGCACGCAGCTTATCATGGACACAATCTCGGATTTGTTGCACAATAGAGAACGGTATGGCTCGATGGCGAGCGCCAAGAACCCCTTTGGCGACGGCAAAGCCTCCTCGCGGATCTTGCAAGCCATACTGCATTGGTCTGGGTTATCGCTCCTAAAACCCGACGAATTTGAGGGTTAAGCGGTGTCTAGAGTGGCACGTGTTTGATGGGAGGTTCCGGTGTGGCTAAGGAGGAACTTGACGCGATCCTGGAAGCGGAGAAAAACGCCGCTGACGCCATATCAAACGCAAGGGCGAATGCCCTTATGATAGTCCAAGACGCGGAGAAAAAGGCCAGGTCTATTGTGGCGGAGGTGCTTGCGGAAATTGAGCGCGAGTCTTCGGCAGTGGCCTCCCAAGCCCGTTTGGCCCACGACTCCGTTCGAAAGGATTCCGAAGAACGGGCCAAGCAGGAAATCGACGCCATGACGAAAGAAGCGGCGCCCAGGTTCAAAAGCGCCGTAGATATGGTGGTCGAAGGGACTAAAAAGGCCATGTGAAGGGAGGGTGGCTGCCTCCGGGCGTAGGCCCGTGCAGCGCCGTCGTGGCTGTCGCGAAGATGCGCAAGGTAACGGTCTTCACGATGAGGGAAAAGAAAGACCAAGTTCTGGAGACCTTGAGGGATCTTGAAATAATGGAAGTCCGGGAGACTTCAGAGACCAGGGAGCAGGCGAAAATTGAAACGCCGCCCGAGGTCTTGTCGAAGTTGTCACGGCTCTCGTATATAACGTCATATCTGTTGCCATATAACCCCGTGAAGAAGAGCTTCGTGGACATGTTCACGGGCAAAAAACCCGACTTGTCGCTTGAGGAATTCCACCGGGTTGTGAATGAGTACGACGTGGATGATGTCTTTCAAAGGGCGAAGGCGAACGAAGAGCGACTGAAGGGCATCGCGCAGAAGGTTTCCAACGTCGGCGCGGCCGAGGCGGCGCTATTGCCCTGGCGGGGGTTCGACGTTCCGGTGGAGTACCTATCCCGCGCCACAGAGCGCTCTGAGACTTTCTTGGCCGTCCTGCCTACCCTTGCGTGGAGCTCCGGGGCCGGCGATCTCCAAGAAGGAGCGGTCAGCGTCCACGAAGTTTGGCGGGACGCCTCAAAGACCGGATGCTGGTTCATATGTGCTCCCGATGAGTCGGAACGGGTTCGTTCTGTCATTGCGGCTACGGGCGGCACCGTCGTAAGTGTAGAAAGCGCCGTCGAAGTGGCAGGAGAAGGCGCGAACACAGTAGATGACGCGCTGTCTATGTTGTCATCGCAAAGGGATGACCTGGCACGAGAGAAGGAGCAAGTGCTCTCTGATGACAGGACTATGGCCGAAGAAGTCGTTGCCGTGTTGGGGCTTTGGGATTACTACAAGGATAAGGAAAACCTCGCCCAAGTGTCCAACGCGTTGCAGCGCACTGAATACACGTGCGTGATAAGAGGGTATACCAAAGCGAAAGACTCGGACAGGCTGCGTTCGGCGCTCCAAGCGCACTCGGACGTTGCTGTGATCGATGAAGAGGTGGGACCAGATGATGATCCCCCTGTGTTCTTGGAGAATCATCCCCTCATCAGGCCCTTTGAAGTAATCACCAACATATACGGATACCCGAACTACGATGAGGTCGATCCGACGCCCATACTGGCACCGTTCTTCTGGCTTTTCTTCGGGATGTGCTTGGGCGACGCTGTTTATGGCATCATACTCGCTCTTGGCTGTTATTGGTTCTTGAAGACCCAAAAACTTGCCCCGGGCGGCGACAAGCTGATCCGGCTACTGATGTACTCGGGCGTGTCGACCATCATCGTGGGAGCGTTCTTTGGTAGCTGGCTCGCGGACTTCGCCGGCGTTTTCTTGACCGGAACGATAGTCGACAGGTCCGTCAAGGCCATCACTTTGGTGGACCCGATCGCGGAGCCGTTGACTTTGCTCGTCGTATCATTTCTCCTGGGCGTCCTTCAGGTTTGGGTCGGCATCGCTGTCAAGGCCTATTCGCTCCACAGAGCCGGGGATACAAAAGAAGCCATTCTATCGCAGGGGTCATGGCTTGTTCTGATAGCCGGACTCATGGGATTCATCGCGAGCAAGGCAGGGCTGTTCGACTCGCCCGTGCCCTTATGGATCACTGCGTTCGGCGCATTGATGGTAGTCTACTCGGCGTCCCGCAGTCAGAAAAACATCCTTCTCAAGCCCTTCACCGGGCTATACGGTCTGTACTCCATCGTCTCGTATTTCTCTGACACCATGTCATATTCGAGACTTCTGGCTTTGGGATTGGCTAGCGCTGTAATCGGCGTCGTGGTGAACAAAATGGCTGCCCTCATGGTGCAGCTAATTCCCGTGGTTGGCTGGCTCTTAGTGCCCATCGTCATGCTAGTGGGTCATGTGTTCAACCTCGTGATTAACGTTCTTGGCAGTTTCATTCACTCAGGCCGCCTCCAGTTCGTGGAGTTTTTCACCAAGTTTTTTGAGGGGGGTGGCAGGCCGTTTAAGCCTCTTAAGAGGCTTAGCGAAAACGTCTTTTTGAACTGATTCGGCGGTGCTCCTAAGTGCATCGATATTGGTCTTTCTTAAGTTGATAATGAGTCGTCCAAGATTGGGAGGGGATCATCTTGTTTGGTGGTTCAGCCGGGGCGTTTACAGCGTTGGGTATCGTGTTAATGATAGCGGTTGGTCTGATAGGGGCGATTTTTGGGCCGGTGATAGGCGGTAACGCTCTCGCTCTTATGGGAGCGGGGGTCGCGGTTTTCATCGCGGGCATCGGTTCGTCGGTAGGCGTAGGCATCGCCGGTGAGAAAGCGGCCGGTATCACTGCGGAAGACCCGGAGAAGTTCGGACGCTTGCTCTTGCTGCAAGCCCTTCCGGGAACCCAAGGAATCTACGGATTTCTGGT
>CAZMEF010000017.1:0-16279 GCA_964565305.1 uncultured Eubacteriales bacterium
CCAAGGGATTCACCTCCCCACTATTCGCTGATGATCTGTACTGCCCTGCCCAGCACCGCTTCGGGGATGTCGATCCCTACGATTCGGACAGCTTTGAGGTTCACGATCACCGAGACTTCGGACTGCACCTCAACAGGTATGTCTTTGGGAGACGAGCCCTCGATGATCTTTAGCGCTTGCTTCCCTGTCTGCTCGCCTAACTTGTAGTAATCGACTCCGGCCGTCGCGAGACCGCCCCTTGCCACCGAGTCACCTTCAGCGGGGAAAAGAGGGATCTTCTCTTCATTGCAAACCTTCACCACGGCTTCCATCGCCGAGACCACCGTGTTGTCAGTGGGCACGTAGATGGCGTCGACCTTTCCGGCGAGGGATTGTGCTGCCTGCAAGACCTCGTTTGAGTTGGTTGGCGTAGCTTCTATCACTGTGAGCCCGTTCGCTTCCGCGTATCTTCTAACTTCCGCGACCTGCACGAGCGAGTTTTCTTCGCCGCTGTTGTAGATTACGCCCAGCCGTTTCGCCTCGGGCACGATCAGACGCGCCATGTCCAGTTGGGTATCTACCGACACACAGTCAGAGGTCCCGCTTACATTGGTATTGGGCTTTTCAAGGCTTTCCACCAATTTGGCGGACACGGGATCAGTGACGGCTGTTATCAGTATAGGAGTCTCCTTTGTGAGGTTCGCTATAGCTTGGGCCGCAGGAGTGGCGATCGCCAGAATCAAGTCATACCCGTCCTCAGAAAACTGCTGCGCTATCGACCTGATAGTCGGTTGGTCCCCCTCACCGTTAGCCAGCGTCACCTTCAATCGCTCGCCATCGGTATAGCCGCCTGCCGAGAGTGTGTCGAGAAATCCCTGACGAGCGGCGTCCAGCGAAGGATGAGTCGCGTATTGGATTATCCCGATCTTGATGACTTTCGCCTCGGGAGGACTCACAAGTTCCTTTGGGCCGGCGCATGCGCTCAGGCACGCCGTCAACACGCCGGCCGCCAGGAGCATCGTTCCAACTATCTTCGCAATACGATTTTTCATGTCTATCCCTCCAAATTGGTAAGTACACGCATGCCAAGAAATGAACTCAGTACCGTCTCGCCAGCCTGCCATCGCCCCCTTTCCGTTCCCTCTTCAAAAAGCGAGGGAATAAAAAAGACCCTTCGTCCGGTTAGGGACGAAAGGTCGATTTTTCGCGGTACCACCCTAGTTGGCAGATGAACTGCCCGCTTCAACAAGGTACGGGAGTGTCCTCCGATACCCCTCTCCTCTTAACGGCGGAGACCCGGCCAAGGCTACTGCGATTTCACCCGGGCAGTTTGGAAGGGAACTTCGGCCGGTTCGGTCTTGAAGGTGTTTTCAGTCGCGACACCTTCTCCCTGTAAGACCCAGGCAACCTACTTTCCTTCCGCATGACTTTTGACGCTATGGCTGATCGTTTCGCTCATTGTAGGCACTGATCGCGCCCATGTCAACAAAAATAGCTGGTGAAAAAACTTAGTACAAAACTAAGATCCAGTACTGCCGCGAAAAGTGGCACTGCGGTGATGGGAGTGCTGGTGACAACCCGTGATATCACCACCGCAGCTTCAGCGCCTGCATCACCACCTGGATTCCACGGTGATCGAGCCGGGAAAAGGTATCATTTATGTCCGCCTCCTGATCAGAGTCGTAAAGGTTTAGCGCCGTCTCCACCAAGGCCCTCTCCGTCCCGCCCCACATCTTCACCGCGCCCTTGATCCCCCTAACGTCGACGGCTCCGGGTGACACGTACGAGTCGAGTGGCTTGCTAAGGCTGGACAGGATGTACACACAGGAAACGAGGTCGCGGGCGGTTGCCTGGCAGATTGACTGCATCTCTATAAACCTTCTGTGATGTATGTAATCGACGAAGTACATGTTCGGTTCGTCTATGAACTTGTCCAAATCCTCTTCTTTCACTCTCCACCTGTTGCCCAGTTTGATACCAGACAGTTTTCCGCTTTCAAGCCAGCCCACAATGGTTCGCCGGCTGAGGCCCAGAGAACCGGCCACTTCATCAGGGGTGAGTACCTTTTTCATACAATAACCTCCAGTTACCTTACATATTTGCACTATTATCAGCCATTAAGGCCCATTATTGTACGCTATTCGGTAGTATAACTGCGTAATTGGGTAGTTCTGTACAGTTACCATACTTCCTTCTTCCGTGGAAAGGATAAAGGTTAAGCGATTCGTATTCCGGACGGATCTACACAGACGACAGCGACAGCCGACAAAAACAAACGCCCGCGATCGCCCGGCAAACCACACCGGACAACCGCGGACGCTTCAGTTCTAGCCTCTTGGGCTAGCCTTTACCTAGTCCGGAAATGCCGTAACGATGGTCGCTTTGGTCATCTTGTCCCCAGCCGCCAGCTGATTTACGACGTCCATCCCTTCGATCACTTTGGCGAAAATCGCGTAGTCGCCGTCGAGGCTCAAAGCGTCTTTCTTTAGAATGTAAAACTGCGATGACGCCGAATCCCTAGCCTCACTCCGGGCCATCCCCACAAAGCCGGTCTTGTTGGAAAGATCCGGATGAATCTCGAGATTGATCGTCTTCGAGGAGCCCCCATAGCCTGTACCCTGGGGATCACCCGTCTGAACCACCCAATCCTCGACTCGATGCCAGATAAGCCCGTCATAGAACCCCTGCTTGACGAGACCGAGGAAGTTGGCCGCCGTAACCGGCGTCTTCTCCGTATAGACCTCCATCAAGATGTCACCTTTGTTCGTCTCGATCTTGACTGTTTCCACTGCCGCATACCCCTCTGTTGGAATGTCTTCTGCTCGATTGTCCCCTGAGTCAGGCTCCTTCCGCGATTCGAGAACGGCGCCAACAACCACCAGCACCAGTAGCAGGAGAAGCACCGGGAAAAACCATTTGTTCTCCCATATTTTCCGCTTTTCAGGGACCGGCTGTCGACCTTTCCCCATACTTGCCCCCGAAACCGGGGCCCTGGCACCCGATGTCTTGTCTTGACCGCTTCCTGTCCGTCTGCGCTTCGTCATCACGCGTCCTCCCACAAGCCTGTCTAGTGTCCACAGTGCCGATTATATCTTCCCTCGCCTCTGAGATGATAGGTTATAATGCTCGCAAGCATCGGCAAGATGACGGGACAGGGGGAAGGTACCGTGAACGATTTCGTCTGCAACTGGGTCGAGAAGCACCGCGACGGGCTCATTGACGTATCAGACAAAGTGTGGGAATACGCGGAACTGGGGCTGGTCGAACGCGGATCGGCAGCAGTTCAGCAGGAGTACCTGAAAAACCAGGGTTTCACCGTCGAAGCCGGAGTCGCCAACATGGAAACGGCCTTCGTAGCCTCTTGGGGTTCAGGCTCGCCGACCATCGGCTTCCTGGGAGAATACGACGCACTCCCGGGAGTGTCCAATCACCCGGTACCATACCCCTCTCCCATCGGCAAGGACAAGCCCGGCCACGGCTGTGGCCACAACCTCCTTGGAGTCGCGGCGATAGGTGGAGCGGTCTCCCTCAAGGAGTTTGCCAAGGCCAATGGCCTCACGGGAACGGTCAAGTACTACGGGACCCCTGCCGAAGAAACCTCGTTTGGGAAGACGTGGATGGTCAAAGCAGGCGTGTTCGAAGGCGCCGATATCGTCCTGACGTGGCATCCCGGAAGCACCCACGGAACAGATAAGACCAGTAGCCTGGCCGACCTCGTGTATAAGTTCGACTTCTATGGAAAGACGGCGCACGCGGCCGGAGACCCGTACAACGGGCGCAGCGCGCTTGACGGGGTTGAGCTGATGAACGACGGCGTCGAGCGCATGAGGGAGCATATGAAGCCGGAGTGCCGCATCCACTACGTCATTACCCACGGTGGTGGAGCTCCGAACGTGGTTCCGGATTACGCGCAGAACTTCTTTGACATAAGGGCTGCCGATATGGACGGACTCGATCGGATGTGGGAGTGGGTCGAGGCCATCGCCAAGGGTGCGGCGATGATGACCCAGACCAGAGTGGAGCCGCGCTTTCTGGGCGGGGCAGCAAACCTCCTGCTAAACGATGTGATCATCCGGACCTTCCAAGAGATCATGGAGGACTTGGGCGCGCCCGAGTGGTCTGAAGAGGAACT
Source organism: uncultured Eubacteriales bacterium (assembly GCA_964565305.1). GTDB lineage: Bacteria > Bacillota > Sulfobacillia > Fermentithermobacillales > Fermentithermobacillaceae > DULO01. The sequence goes on from CAZMEF010000017.1 coordinate 4,112, forward strand.
GGCGTTTGCGGGTGAGATGCAGTCTCACTTCGACCGGCGACTGATCGACGACTCGATCAAGCAGTTGAAGAAGCAGGTTCCCGATCTTTCGGAAACGCGGCTCTGCAACGTGATCATGCCGGGGGATCCCGAGGAGAAGCCCGGACGCGGGTCGACCGATGTGGCCGACGTGTCGTGGGTCGTCCCGACCGGCCAGTTCCGCACCGCGTGTCACACCCTGGGAGCTCCGGGCCATAGCTGGGCCGTAACCGCTTGCGGCAAGATGGGCATAGGACACAAAGGCATGCTGTTCGCCGCGAAGACCTTGGGGATAGCGGGCGCGAAGTTTCTCACGTCGTCTGAACTCCGGAAAGCCGCGTGGGACGAGTTCGAGAAAAGGTTGGACGGAAGGAAGTACCGCAGCCCGATTCCCGATGGCATCGACTCGCCGCCGCTTCCTTTCGAGGAGTAGGCGTTAGGCGAACTAGGGTAGAGTGAATTCGGAGAATGGGATATCCAGAACCGGATACTGGGCGGCGTCTGAGTCGTTGAAGTGCCACCACTCGTAAAGGTAGCCGACGAACCCGGCCCCGTTCATCACGCGTATGAGTAGCGCGCGGTTAGACGCTTCTTCGGCTGTACATCCGTTGTACTCTTGGTACGCCTTTTCGGAGAACTCGTCGAACCCGGAGGGCATCGGTAGCTCGTTGCCTTCTGAGTCCACAAGCGTTATGTCAACGGCCGCCCCCCGGTTGTGGTTCGATCCCTTGCTCGGATCGGCAACCCAGGTCTTGTCCGAAACCGAGTCCCACAGGATCTGCTGCGCCGAAAACGGCCTGTAAGCGTCCCATACCTTAATCTTGTACCCGTGTTCGGCAAATTCTCCCGCCGCGATCAGGAGCTTGTGATATGTTTCTTCGCGCAAAATGAACCTGGCTTCCGGGTAAATCTGCTTGCCGGTGAAGTTGTCTTCGGTGGCGTATTTCAGGTCAATGACGAAGTCGCCGGTTAAGCCGGTGGCGTCTATCAGCCCCTGCACACGTACCGGTTCTGTACGCGGAACGTCTGGTTCCTCGGGTTCCGGCTCCTCAACCGGAGGCTCCGGCGGCCGCACTGGGGGATCCACGGAAGCTAGACCAAGGAATGTGCAGCCCGTGAGGCTATGGGCCACGAGAGACACGAGTATGACCAGTATAATCGCGGAAATACCGGTGTGGGTCCGTCGCGCAGGTTTCGCCTCGCCTAACTCTCCCAATCGCTCACCTCCCAAGAATACTCCCAAAGATCTCGCGGGATCTTACATCGATCATTATCATAGCAGAACGCAAGCGGCAGCAACTGTGGGCAATACAGGTGCTGTCGCTCGCTTTCCGCTGCCTGTCGGAAACTAGAGGGGCCGCGGCCCCGACTCATCTACGCCAACCGCTTGAACGACTCCTTCGCGGTCTCGCTGAACATCTCCCAGTCCTCCTGATTCGTGTGTAGCAGCTTGTGAGACAGCTCCGAGCACGGCTTACCCAGGAAATCTTCGTATATCTTGGTTATCGCCGGGTTCTCGTGCGAAAACCTGAGCGTCGCGTTGGCGTCCAGGCCATATAAGTTTTCCGATCGGCCCGCCGTGCGAACGTTGTCGTCTATGTCGATAGGCTGCCCACCGCCTGCGGCGCACCCTCCGGGACACGCCATGACCTCGATGAAATCGTACTTCACGCGTCCGCGCTTCATGGCCTCGATCAACTTCCGGGCGTTGCCCAAGCCGCTGACTACGGCGCACTTCAAGGTGGACGGTCCGAGCTTCACCGAGACCTCTTTCAGCCCGTCCATTCCGCGAACTTGCGAGAAGGTGTCGGGCTCCGGATTCTTCCCGTTCACGATGAAGGCAGCGGTCCGAAGAGCGGCCTCCATCACGCCGCCGGTCGCCCCAAAGATGACGCCCGCGCCTGAACCCAAGCCAAGCGGGGCGTCGAACGGTATCTCCTCCAGGCTCTCAACCTGGACTCCTTCTTCGCGTATCATGCCGCACATTTCCCTAGTGGTCAGCACCGCGTCTACGTCGTGGTCGGTCCCGCCGCTTGTCATGTTGGGCAGACCCGCTTCGTACTTCTTGGCGGTGCAAGGCATTATCGAGACAAACGCCAACTTCTCGGCCGGAACGCCCAGGAGTTGCGCGTAATATGTTTTGATCACGGCGCCGAACATCTGCTGAGGCGACTTCGCCGTTGACAGGTTCTCCACCAGCTCAGGATACTGGGATTTGGCAAACCTGACCCAAGCCGGGCAGCATGATGTGAACATCGGCATCTTGGTCCGGTGACCGTGCGCCCCCTCATGGGGCTGTTCGCCGGTGTGGTCCGATGCCGCGTGCGCCAACCTCTGCAGCAGTTCGGTGCCTTCCTCCATGATAGTGAGGTCGGCCGCGAAACTGGTATCGAACACGTACTGGAAGCCGATGTGCTTAAGAGTGGAGACCAATCGCTCCGGTGTGGCAACCTCCCTGGAAATCCCCAGCTCCTCGCCCCAAGCCGCCCTTACTGCGGGAGCGACCTGAGCGATGCTGATCTTGTCCGGATCGACCAAGATGTCCCAGACCCTGTCCTTATCGTTCTTCTCTGACAACGCCCCAACCGGGCAGTGCGTTACGCACTGGCCGCAGTACGAGCAATCTGTGGTCGCGAGCGGCTTGCCGTAAGCCGCCTCGACGGTCGTGCGGGCGCCTGTCCCTGATAGCCCCCAGATGCCCAAAGACTGGATTTTGTCGCACACACTTACGCACCGGTAGCACATGATGCACTTCTTGGGATCTCTGACTATCGAAGGCGACGATTCGTCGACCCTCTGAGTCGGTAGCGCCGTCCGAAGCCGCACGCTGCGGACGCCAAGCGTGTTCGCTAGGTTCTGAAGTTTGCAGTTGCCGTTGCGAACGCAGGTCGGGCAGTTGCAGTCGTGCTCGGTGAGGATCAGCTCGACCGTGGCGCGTCTGGCGTGGCGGACGCGCGGGCTCGCGGTCAGTACCTGCATGCCTTCTTGCACCGCCGTGTTGCAGGCGGTAACGAGTTTCTCCGACCCCGCCAACTCCACCACGCACACGCGGCACGCGCCTATCTCGTTGATGCCTTCGAGGTAGCATAGGGTGGGAATCCTAAACCCGGCCTTCCGGGCGGCCTCAAGTATGGTGGTCCCAGCCTTGACCTGGACCGTCTTCTTGTCGATCTTTAGAGTTACCATCTCGCAAGCCTCCCTCCCGCGATAGCGCCTGAGCCGTAGTGATCGCACCTCAGGCAACGTTTCGCCTCGTGTAGGGCCTCCGCCCTTGTCATCCCTATCTCGATATCGTCCCAATCGCCCACCCTGTCAGACGCAGGGCGCTCCTTCATATTGACCCGGCCGATCGCCGCCAAATCGCTGGGGACCGCCGGCGGAATGTCAACCCAGGCCCCGAGCACGTTGTGTCCGCCCAGATACTGGTCGATGTTCGCTGCCGCCACTTTCCCGGCGCTTATCGCCCGGATGACGGTCGCGGGCCCGCTCACGCAGTCTCCGCCCGAGAACACTCCGGGCATCCCCGGAATCGAAAGGTCTTCCTTCGCCAAAACGGCGTTCCTCGAAGTTGGAAGTCCCTCGGCGGCGAACCCCTTGGACTGGATATCCTGACCAACCGCCACCACTACAACGTCGCACTCCAACCGGACATCGGGCGCGCCTGACGCGACTGGCTTCGGCCTGCCTGACTCATCGATGGGACCCACAGTCATCTGATGGCACCAAAGGGCGGTAACATTGCCGTCCTCGCCGGCTTCGACCTTTGCGGGCGACAAAAGCTGGGATATCTCTACTCCCTCTCCCTGAGCGCCTTCGACCTCGTGACGCTGGGCCGTCATGTCATCAGTGCGGCGTCTGTACGCGACCACTACCTTCTTGGCGCCCATCCTGACGGCCGACCTGGCGGCGTCCATCGCGACGTTGCCGCCTCCGATTACGACTACGCTCTTGCCCGCCAGATCAACGGGATGGCCGAGCGCTATGTTCCTCAGCATCTCCACCGCAGGGATTACGCCGGGGTTGTCCTCGCCCGGAACCCCCAGCTTGCGGTCTCCATGTGCGCCTATGGCGAGGTATACGGCGTCGAACTCCTCTCTCAGAGATGCCAGAGTGCGGTCCTGACCGACCGCGAAACCCGTATTTGCGGTGATTCCCAACCCCAGGATTCCCCTGATCTCCTTGTCCAGGAGCGCCTTTGGGAGCCTGTACTCGGGAATCCCGTATCTCAGCATTCCGCCCAATTCAGGCTGCTTCTCGAATATGGTCACCTTGTGCCCCATGAGGGCCAGATAGTAGGCCGCCGTAAGGCCCGAAGGCCCGCCGCCGACCACGGCGATCTTGTGCCCCGTGTCCCGCGACGCTTGCGGGACGGGGACATCGCCGGCCGTCTCCACGGCGTACCGCTTCAGGCCGCGGATGTTGATAGCGTCATCGAGCATCGTGCGCCTGCAGTGCGTCTCGCAAGGGTGCTCGCACACCAGCGCGCACGCCGACGGAAATGGGTTATCCTTCCTGATGAGGCGAACCGCGTCGGCGGAGCGCCCCTCTCGGATTAGCGCGACGTAACCCGGGACGTTCACGCCCGCGGGACATGCCGATACGCAAGGCACCGGGGCCGCGAACCGGCCCACGCAGTGACCTTCCTCGACGTGGGAGACGTAGTCCTTTCGGAACTCCTTGAGGCTCCGAAGCACCATGGCGGCCGCGTCGGAACCGATCACGCAATCCGCAGTATCCGTGACCGACCTGGCGACTTCCTCAAGCAGGGTCAGGGTTTGAGCGTCGGCTTTCCCATCGAGGATCTCATCCATCAGGTCTCCGATTCGACCGAGCCCTATCCTGCACGGAACGCACTTTCCGCAGGTCTGGGCGTGGCAGAGCCTGAGAAACACAGACGCCATGTCAACAGGGCAAATGCCAGGAGGCGCCGCGGCCAGTCGCCGCTCCATTTCCTGCACCATCCGCCCGATGACGACCTCCGCGTCGTCCGGCGTGTAGACCGTTAGTCTGCTCATTGGCTTCCCCCTCCAGGTGAATCCGTTCCGCGTTCATCTGTTGCTAAGTACAGAGTTGTCACCTCACAGATCATAGCACAACTTTACATTGTAAAGAAGCCTTCAGGACAGATTTTGTGAAGTTTTTCACAGATCTTTTCCGCAGGCAGATAAGCGGATAACTTCTTGACTTCCCCACGCGCGCTAACTAAGATAGGTCAAACACGATGAACCGGAACCAGTAGCTTCGAATCCATGGCCAAAGAGAGCCGGGGCAAGGTGAGAGCCCGGCGCCAACGGGCGTAGCGAAGAACAGCCGGTGAGTGGCTTTTTGCCGGTACTCCACCGTTACGGGAGTAAAGGGACCTGCGAAACGGCAGGTCAATTGGGTGGCACCGCGGGCATGACGACCCGTCCCTTCATCGGGACGGGTCTCGTTTTTTCCCGACGTGGCTCGAACAGGAGAGACATACGTATGATAGGAAATCCGGAACGGGCTCTTTGCGGCGAGTTGTCTAGGCGCGTCGGTAGTCAGGTCAGTGTAATGGGATGGGTGCACCGGGTTAGGGCATTGAGCCACGTGCGGTTCTTGCTCGTGCGAGATAGGAGCGGTCTGGCGCAGATAGTCTTGTCGGGCGAACTCGCCAAGGGACCTGCGCTCGCCACCGAGACCGCGATCAAAGTCGTCGGAACAGTCGTGGAGGCTACCAATGTCGTGGGAGGCGTCGAGATCCACGGTACTTCCGTCGAGGTACTCGCGGCAGCCGTAGCGCCGGTTCCGTTCGAGGTGAACCTCCCCGAGGTGACCGCGGGTCTGGAGAAGATGCTCGAGCACCGGGTAATCTCACTCCGACACCCCAAGACTAGGGCTGTCTTCAAAGTGCAGGCCGAAGCCATCGAGGGTTTCCGTCGGTTCCTCCGCGACAACGACTTCACGGAAGTGCATACGCCCAAGATCGTCTCTGCGGGGACTGAAGGCGGCGCCGAACTCTTCCCCGTGCGTTATTTTGAGAAGAAGGCCTACCTGGCCCAGAGCCCCCAGTTCTATAAGCAAATGCTGGTTGGGGCCGGCTTCGAGCGCGTCTTCGAAGTGGCTGCCGCTTACCGGGCTGAAGAGCACAACACCTCCCGTCATCTAAACGAGTTCGTAAGCCTAGACTTGGAGGTAGGGTTCATCGAAGGCATGGAGGACCTTCTCTCGCTGGAGGAGAACCTGCTCCGTCATCTTTTCGCCCACGTTCGTGAAACGTGCGCGCCAGAGCTTGCGATGCACGATGCCGTCCTGCCTGAGATAGGCGCCATCCCGAGGCTCAGGCTGTCGGAAATCCAGTCGATCCTGCTTTCCGAGTTCGGCAAGGCACTGCCTAATGGCAACATCGACCCGGAAGGTGAGCGCCTCATATGCCGGTATGTGGAACGAGAGGCCGGCACGCCTTTCGTGTTCGCGACCCACTACCCCGTAACGTCCCGGCCGGTCTACGCGCTGCCCGACCCGGAGAACCCGGATCTTACACTATCATTCGACCTGTTGTTCAAGGGTTTGGAGATGAACAGCGGTGGGATGCGCATCAACGACTACGGTCAGCTCGTCGGCAACATGCGGAAATTCGGGCTGAATCCGAACTCCTTCGAAGGATACCTTGAGGTATTCCGGCACGGCATGCCCCGCCACGGTGGGTTCGCCATCGGCGCCGAGCGTCTCACGACGAGAATCCTGAACCTGGCGAATATAAGAGAGGCCAGCCTGTTCCCCAGAGACCGGGAAAGGCTAGCCCCGTAGAAACGCGGGAAACCGCGGGGCGCTACCGCGCGATCACCGGTATGACCTTGGTGAACAGGAACTGGAGCCTGGATACCAGGTAAGATAACCTCGCCATCACCACGAAACCGAAGGACGAGCCGAACGCGACCATCATTGTGCCGCGGCCCAAGTCGCTTAGCAGCGAGATTATTGAGGTGGCGCCTGTTTTCCTCCCCAGACCCATCGGGATGAAGAGGAAGAATGCAAGCGTGGAGACTGTCCCGACCACCATCAAGACATTGTCCATACTGCTCAACGGAAGAATGGTCGCCTTGATCTGTTTCACAAACGAGGCCTCCACAGAACCTGTGATTGTGACCCCGCCCGCGACGCCCATCATGAAGGCCAGGGATGTCCTAGACAAGAATGCCCAACGCTTGTTGAACCTCGCGTAGAGAAGTAGCCCGAGGCAAAGCGGGACAAGTTGCGCTAAGTTCCCGTTGGCTAAAGGCGTCACCGATTGCTGCTTGACGTTCTGCCAGCCTGTCACGATAGCGTGGGCGGCGGTGAAGCCCACATAGATGTGCTCGGTATAGCGGTACATCCTGGTCTCCTTGAACAGATAGCTGTACACCGCGATTAGAAAGAATCCTGATACGAAGACCCCGATGGTGCCGGCCACTTCACTCACATCCCTTCTTGTGACTGCCGCGAATTCCCACGTTTCCCGGACGATCAGGGCCAGACCGCTTTGACTCGACGATGAATCCGACGTTTCCTAGTAGGACCAAAACGACGAGAAAGAGGTGTCCGGCCGCCTGTGCGTCCATGGCGCCCAAGGCTTGCCCCGGCATCTCCGACAGGACCTCGTACTCGGCGGCGCCGGAGAGGCCCGAAATGGCGGCCCTAATCTGCCCTGACGAGACGTACGGGCCGACTACCGGCAACACGGTGGCCGCGCCTCCGACCACGATAGTGGTGTGGAACCTGGGCTCGATGTGCTTCGCGAGGTACAGCGCGTCGTCGCCTGTACTGCTTGTGGTGATCATGTCGACGTCATCCATGCCTTTGAAACCGGCGAAGATGGGCATGTCCTTGATGACCGTACCATCCACATCTGTTGTGTACAGGCTGTGGAAATCAACCATCGCCGCGATAGCAGACTCGCCACCGGCCTTGAACGGCAGGATGGCGTAGTCGGTCCCGTAAACATAGTCATACTTAGGCGCCAATTGTGCGCGTATCTCCTCGGCGTACATACTCCCCCCTACGCTTGTAGGAAAATACACAACCTTGAGCCCCTTGGACATGAAGTGCCTGGATAGCGCCATCATTTGCGGCCATACCTCAGCGTCGGTAGAAGGGTCAAAACTGACCGAATGGAACACTATGGAACCCGTCGGAAGCGCGTCTATCAGACCGAAGGCCTTCCTCGTATTCGGGGTTATGTTAAGCGGAAGCCCTAGCGGTCGAAAAAGCGGGACCAGCACGACCAGGAACGTTAAGGCGTACAAAAACCTGGCGTCGATGCGCTGAACCCTCGCGGCCCAGCTCGAACCCGTCGAACTCTCCATCGCTAGGCACCTCCCATGTAGGACCGTTCAAAGCCCAGGAGCACCCGGAGGCTCAACGCGACGGCGCCTAGCGCTCCCCCAATGGTGATCCCCCTCATCCCCGCCGCGTTCGGGATCGCCATAAGCCACTGTGACCAGCCGGGGAGTCCCGAGTAGATAAGGCCCCCGACGCCGATCTGTCCGAGAATGACGATCAGGGCCGAAACCATCAAAACCGCCGACTGCCAGTTGCGTACCCGGAACGCCCGGTAGGAAGCGGTGATGATCATGAACGCCAGAAGTGACGCAATGGCACTGTAGATAGGCTGGTACACGTTGTCCCAGAACCACTTGTAGGCGGGGGCGTTAGTGCCAAACGCTATCCCGACGACGGTGAACACGGCCAACGTGGCGAGCAGGAGAAGGCTCGAATCCCAATTCCGCTCCCTCCGCGCTATGGCCCGCGCGTGAACCTGGACCAGGTTCGCCGCTCCCAAACCTAGGGCGAACGCGGCCACTGTGATGCGCCAGCCTACGATTTCGGCACCAACCTTGGCGATGATGCCTTCATCTACAAAGTACTTCAGGATCACGATGAACCCCGACAAGAAGCCAACGACCAACGGTAACGTCCTCTTCATCCTTCGCCCCTCCTCACTTGCCGTTCAGGTTGGATACGGTCTTCGCCACGCTCAACACTACAATCACGACGATCCCCAAGTACTTACCTATCTCCTGTGCGACTAAGCTTCCTATCTGGGCTTTGTTGCGCGAGAGGTAAGTTCCCGCCGCATAGATCTCCTCGCCTATCAAGGAGTAGTCGCACGCGGCCACGAGGAACGGTATCTGGTGGGTGTTGGCCGTGCCCGAGACCTGAATAGCGCCGGTGCGCTGGCCTGCCTCGGCGATGGTCAGACTCTCGAAATAGAATGAACCGAAGAGGAAGTTGGCGCCGATCTTCTCCCTTTCGTAGATTCCCAGCACCCCGGCGGTGAAGCCCGATGAAAGGAACCTCATTGAATTCTCATCGAACGATTCTTCCTTGCCCTCGGCTTTGTACGCCTCTTTCACGACCTCGGTCGAAATGGCGTGCGCCTCGGGAAGGGCGTTCACTACCACCAGTCTCGTGTCGTATTTGGCGGTCTCACGCGCCACATGCCCCAGGATGTCAAACGCCGCGAAAGCCTGAGCGTCAAAAGGACCGCCGGGCACCACGAACAGCGATGTGCTTCCAGATTCGGTCGCCCGCCCGATGGCTTCCTTGATGGCGTCGAGCCCCTGAAGCCTTCTGATGGGGATGGCGCCGCCCCTCGACACGCGCCTCATCGCAAGGATGCTCGACACCGTGAAGACTCCCAGAAACCACATTGAAATCTGTCTATCCACTCCCGAAACCCCCTATCTGTTGGTTTGTGCCGGCCTGCGCCGGAACTGGCTTCGGGCGATCGACCTCTCGTGAGTCCCGGAAAACAAAAATCCCGTCCTGCTAAGGGACGGGATGTAAGCCCCGTGGTACCACCCTAATTGGTTGACCCGCTCGTCGAAAGCACAGTTCCTCGGTTGAGGTCCGATGCCTCCTCCCCGTTAACGGTAGGAGTCCCGCCTTAGTCTACTGCCGCGCGACGCGGGTTCAACAGGTAGCTCCGCGGTGTATTTCCCCTAGCTCGCCCTCCCGGTCTCACCGACCCCGGTCTCTCTTTGCGGTCCGCTCAGGGTACTTCTCCGCTTCATGGCCGTTATTTAGTTGTAACAGGTATATAGCACGGGAGAAGAGCCGCCGTCAACAGGAGAATCCTTGGTTTGCCCCTTCCATGGAAAACGGGCGGCTACCGGTGTGCCACCGGAAACCGCCCACTTTGTCGTTCGATTGACAGCGTAGGTTACAAGGCCTGCCGGGTAAGCGGCAGGTAACGACTAACTAGCGACGGGACCTAAATCCGCCGCCTCTGGATCCGCCGCCACCGCGGTCCTCGCGCTCGCGCGCTTCGTTTACGGTGAGGGCTCTGCCGTTCCAGGATAGCCCGTTCATCGACTCGATGACGTTCTGAGCATCAGCGTCATCAACCTCAACGAAACCGAAGCCGCGTGAACGCCCTGTCTCGCGGTCTGTCACGACTCGCGCCGACAACACCTTGCCGTACTGCGCAACGGCATCGGTCAGCTCGGTGTCGTTTACATCCCAGCTGAGATTGCCAAAGTACAACCTCTTGGTCACTCTACCACTCCTCTTTTGCGGCCGTCGGTCTATCCCAGGTTCTGGCCCCGGTCATATAGTAACCAAGAGTCTTCCCTTCGATGAGCTCAGCCTAAAAGTAGTATATCCTGCCATGTCAAGCATAACCAGACTATTTGAAAAAAGCATACGTGCGCTTTGGCAGGTCTTGTGTGAGGAAGAAGGTTCAAGGTATCGCTTCGAGCGCACGGGCGGCATCTTTGACCAGTTCAGATACTATCTGCGCTACGGGCATGATCTTTTCTATTCTTGGGGCGCTCATCCCCGAAAACACAACAGCGTTATCGGTATCGCCCAGTCTCGCCCTGTCAAGGGCCTGCAGGATGCAGTATGCGTGGGAACACCGTTTGAGGCAGTTAAGGCACTGGGTCCGTGGGACTTCGCCCTTGGCGAGCTTCTCCGAGAAGGGGTTCCGAATTGCTCGACCCACCATTCCAACGGGGCTGTCAACCAAGACGATATCCTCTACTTTGGGCGCGACGTGCATCAGCTTGAACTGCTCTGCGGCGGTACATTCGTCGCTTGCCAAAAACCTTGTGGCCATTTGGACTCCATCGGCCCCCATGGCGAACAACTCGGCGGCCTCTCGGCCGTTGGCAATCCCCCCCGCCGCGATGAGCGGAAGAGCGGTTGCCTCCCTAACCTCCTGGAACACTTGGCGAAGCGGCCTGTCTGTTCCAAGGTGACCTCCCGCCTCGAAACCTTCAACCACAATAGCTGCAGCTCCGAGCCCCTCTGCCACTTTGGCCAGCCGTCCCGAGGAAACGATGGGAACGACCGGTACCCCGGCTTCCTTCCCCCATCCAAACATATCGCGAGAGAATCCTGCGCCGGAAACGACGAAGTCGACTCTCTCTTGGATCGCCGTCTTCACGAGGTCAGGGAAGTTCCTGACGGCAAACAGAACGTTCACGCCGATAATGCCGCCGGATTTGGCTTTCGCCGAACGGATCTCCCCGCGTAACTCCTCTACCGTCATCCCGGTGCCCGCAATAGTGCCGACGCAACCGGTTTCCGCGACGGCGACGGCCAACGGCGCTGTCGAAACCCGGACGGCCATGCCTCCCTGAACAAAAGGATACCTGGCAACTCGTCCGCCTATCCTGAGGCTTGGCAATAGCACATTGACCCCTGCCTTGTCATTAGCACGTGCGGTTCCATATATGTGAGGTTGCCTGATTATACAGGATCTATGTCCAAATACACCAGCACCTCACGAGCAGGCCTAATCCGACGCTCCCTCAAACCGGCGAAAATAGCGTCTGTTTCCACAGTGTAGGGAAACCAGGACTTTGTTCCCCAAAAGATAAGACACCACGGCAGACATGGACAAGTTCACGATAGAGAACATCCCAAGATCTGTAACCCGAACTCCGAAATGGTCGCATGCAGAGCTGATGACGTCTTCCATAGTGTGGGGCGAAGAGAAGAACGCCTCGACGAAGTCGATAATCTCCAGGACGCGGTCGCGGTTGCACCTTACCGCGTCGTGTATGTCTGGCGTGATCTCTCCGTGGCTTGGGACGTAGACTCGACGGTGCATGTCAAGCAAAGCGGAATACGTGTCAAGAGCGCGTTCGACATCCATGTTGAAGGGAATCCCGTGTTTTTGAAGAACGCCCGGTCCCA
>CAZMEF010000018.1:0-15015 GCA_964565305.1 uncultured Eubacteriales bacterium
ACGTTCCAATTGGCGCTTCACACGCTGGAGGGCGTTGTCGATGGACTTCACGTGCCGTCTTAGAGCCCGCGCAATTTCCTGGTAGGATTGGCCATCGAGGTAGGAGTTCAGAACCTGCCATTCCAGATCGCTCAGGATCTCGGTGATCTTGTTCTCCATTGATCCGACTTCCTCTGAGCTTATGATGAGTTCCTCGGGGTCGAGGACCTGCGTGCCGGGCATGATGTCGAGAAGCGTCCGGTCTGAATCCTCATCATAGATAGGCCTGTTCAAAGAAACATATGAATTTAGAGGTATATGCTTTTGGCGCGTGGCGGTCTTTATAGCAGTGATTATCTGCCTCGTTATGCAAAGTTCGGCGAAGGCCTTGAAGGACGCCAGTTTGTCGCTTCGGAAATCCCTTATAGCCTTGTAGAGCCCTATCATGCCTTCTTGTATGATATCTTCCCTGTCTGCGCCTATGAGAAAATATGATCTGGCCTTAGCTCTCACGAAACTTCTGTACTTATTAATCAGGTACTCCTGCGCCAACACTGCCCCTGCTCTTGCGATGTTCACTACTTCTTCGTCTTGCATGATCTCAAACGACGAATACATGTCCCGCTGTGGGCTTATAGCCAAAAAGCACCCCTCCCCCGGATACATGGAGCTTTCTAACTCTCTTCTGCGCCCACCAAAGAACAAAATGGACAAGTTCATTATACTTACGTAAACCTGCGCGTACAAGCCACCCCACGGAGGGCAAGGTCCTCCGATAAGGAGGTCACCGCTCCCGCTTTGCGCGCTGCCGCGCCACTTCGGAGACCGCGATGCCGCACGACACGCTCGCGTTCAAGCTCCCTATCGCTCCTGCCATGGGAATTTTGACAAGGAAATCACAGCGCTCTCTCACAAGTCTCGACAATCCCTTGCCTTCTCCCCCAACGATCAAGGCGACGGGACCCGAGAGATCAAGATCCCACAGGACGTGCGTTCCGCCCGCATCAAGGCCATAGACCCAAAGGCCGTTGTTCTTTGCCCACTCGATAAAGGAGTGGATGTTTGGTACCTGACAGATGGGTTGGCGGAATATTGCCCCCGCCGAAGCTTTGGCCGCGCCCTCCCCTAGGGCGGCGCTCCTCCTCCGTGGGATAACGACAGCGTCGACGCCCATCGCGAAAGCCGTCCGAGTTATGGCTCCGAGGTTTTGGGGATCTTCGATGCCGTCCAGCGCAAGGAACAAAGGTTCCCGTCGGCCCTGAACGCGACCTTTGACCGCGTCCAGGTCATCGAAAGACACTTCTCTGACTATGGCAACGACGCCCTGCGTCGACCGCCTGAACCTTCGATCGAATGCCGCCGGCTCCATCTTGGTCACTTTGACGCGCGCCTCTGATGCCAACCGCCCCAGGGTCCTCGCCATTTCGTCACCCGGTTCTCCCCTAAGCAGAAGTTCGCTCACGGGCCACGTCCCCGAAAGGGCTTCACGAACCGGCTGTTTTCCGTATATCTCGATAAACTCCACAATCACCTTCCCCTTCGTCTTCACATAAGAACGACTCGTCCCCCTAGCGGTCGCCCGACAGGCTTTTCCTGTAGCCTTCCATGATCATCTCGAGGGTAGGCACCTTGCCGCAGGTCATTTTCCCCTCCGGGCAGTACCCTAAGTCAACGCAAGAAGCACCCGCACGGTAGAAGATATTGGGCGCTATTCGCCTGTATTCATTAAGCAGTTTCGTAAACATGTCGCGGATCTCCCACTGAGCCCTATCGCAGCACCGGAGGTTGAACATGTGTCGAAGCTGCCGCGCGTTCGTAGTGATCACAAATCGGGTTTCTGTGGCGTTGGACAGGGCAAATCTGACGTCTTCGGCGGGAAGCCCGAGAGCCAACCCTTCCCTTTGCATGTCCAAGATTTCGGCCTGCAAACGCCGGTATCGCTCCAAAAACTCTGGCTGATCCGCAAAACTCGGGGGAGTAATATACCGGAAATTCTCCTCTTTGACATACCGTTGCGATTGCTGCAGTTGCGATCTGTCCTGAGAAGACTGCTCGGGTTCGTTGTAATAGACCACTCCGTGATCTTTGAAAACCTTCATAAGCCGGTGCCTATCGTTTTGCTGGCTCGATATTCGGGAGTACCCTTCTACCGCGAAGGTAGTGTACCAGTGTTCGAGCGTTCCAAGGTGCCCTGAACTTATGAGGCCCCGGATGAACCGCCCCGTCTCCACGTCTGACGGCTTGTCCCCGGTGAGTAACTCTTCCAGCCGGTCTATTCCCATGGGCGAATAGCAAAGGCGTGACAAGAGGAGCAACCTTTCGGTGTTTGTGTTCGTCCCCATGTAGGGGTAATACAGGACCTTAACCGAAAGTTGGGTCTCCTGCGGCTCCAATGAAGCCCCCGGCGAGCCGGCGCGAACTCCGTCCTCCATGGTGATCCCCCGTTCTCTTGTCTACTGATGGGCGCAAGGCAAAGGTCTCTGAAGCGTGGCAACGGCAAGGCAGGCGATCCCTTCACCCCTGCCGAGCGTTCCCAATTTCTCCGTGGTAGTGGCCTTAATCGACACCCGATTAGGGGAGACCCCAAGGGCCCCTCCGATAGCTTCCTTCATGGCCGTCGAGTGAGGTGAGATCCGGGGGGTTTCCGCTATGACGGTTACGTCGATATGGACCATCCTGGCTTCCTGCGACAACCAAGACCACAACTCCTTCATGAGATGGACGCTTGACGCCCCCTTGTACCGGGGATCGCTGTCTGGGAAATGAACCCCGATATCGCCCTCTCCTAGCGCGCCGAGAATGGCGTCCATGATGGAATGGCACACCAAATCCCCGTCGGAATGCCCGAGAGGGCCGCGATCGAAAGGTATCGTGACCCCACCCAACACGCATTCTCTCCCGGCGACAAGCGGGTGCAGATCAAACCCGAGGCCCGTCACTGTCGTCCATTCGCCGCCGGGCTGCGGTGACTCCGGCTGCGAATCCAAGCCTTTGGCGATAGTTCTTTCTGCGCGCTCAAGGTCTTCCCGGTACGTTATCTTCAAGTTCTGGCGCTCGCCGGGCACGACCGCGACGGGGTGCCCCAAAGCCTCAACCAGCATACTGTCGTCTGTGCCGTCGGCACCCCTCTCCAACGCCGCGTCATGAGCCGACCGCAAAAGAGCTGCATCGAAAATCTGCGGAGTCTGCACTTCCGCAAGGGCTTCCCGATCGAGAGTGCTTTGGACGAAAAGAGAACCTTCGGCTTCCCCACGCCTGATGGATTTCACGGTATTAGTGGGCTTCAGCGCCGGGACGGCCGCCTTGTGGGCCAATGCCGCGTCGAGAACCCTATTGAAAAGCTCGCGAGAAAAACAGGGCCTTGAAGCGTCATGGACGACAACCCAGGAAACTCCGGTAGGCAAAACTGCGAGGCCTCGCCGGACCGACTCCTGCCTCGTGGCCCCCCCGAGAACCTGTATCACCGGCCGGTCGGTCGCCCCCAACAAGTGAAGACGCGAACGCGCCCCTGCCCCGATATCGGACCCGGCGGACGGCCCAAACCCTTCGGGCGGCATAGCGACTATAACGCCGCAAACCTCCGGGACCTCCAGGAGCCGCTCGACCGTCCACTCTAGGACAGCCTTTCCCGCAAGGCTCCGGAACTGTTTGGGTACCGAAGCCCCCGCCCGGAGGCCCTTGCCTGCTGCGGGCACAATGGCCCAAAGAGATTCACTCAACCCCTGCGGTCCTATCTAGGTACTTGGGTTTGGCGAAGATCATCCTCCCTTGGGCGGTGCTGTGCACATTGGTGACAACGACTTGAACCACCTCGCCGAGGTGATTCTTGGCCTGTTCGATGACGACCATGGTTCCGTCATCCAAGTACCCGACGCCCTGGTTAGGCTGCTTACCCTCTCTGTGAACCTCTACCGCCATTTCCTCGCCCGGAGCGACCATCAACTTCAGCGCGCTGGCCAGATGATTCACATTCAGAACCCCCACTTGCTGCAGCTCCGCGATCTTGGCCAGATTGTAGTCGGTGGTCACTATCGATGCTCCGGTCGCCTTACCCATCTTCAAGAGCAGTGCATCCACGTCTTGATCCGAACCCGTGGGCCATTCCCAGGTGAGCACGTCCATTGGCATGTCCTTCTGCAAAGTGTTAAGCGTGTCGAGTCCGCGCCTGCCCTTGCTCCGCTTGAGGCTATCCGCGGAATCGGCGATCCTACGGAGTTCATCCAAAACGAAGTGAGGAATTATGATGGGCCCCTCGACAAATCCAGACCTGCAGATGTCCACTATCCTGGCATCGATGATGGTGCTTGTGTCCAACAATTTGGCGGCGGCCAGCCCGGTGGGCAACTCGCCCTTCCGCTCTTGCTGCTGTTTTGCTTCCCTGGAACCCCTGGGCGCTCGCAGCCCTTTCGGACCCAAAGCTACCAGATCATCCTTCTTGCTCCTAGCAACGGTAATGCCGATGTACCCTAACAACACAAGCGTAATGGATGGCAAGAAATCTCCGACTACAGGAATCTTGTATAGAGACGGGGCTAATAAATTGGCAATTATAAGACCGACCACAAGTCCCCCCGCCGCCACCGCGATATCCTGCAACGACAGCCTCACCACTCTTTGCTCTATCCACGAGACCCCGGCGCTTATGCCGCGCCACAAAACCGGTCCCGAGAAGAACATGATGACCGCCAGCACTGCGGCCGTGAAAATGATGATGCCTGCCGATTCCCAAATGCCGAACTCGTTTGCGAAAAGCGAGCCTACCGGGCCCAGCAAATAGAAACCCAGAATGCCACCGCTCAAGCCTCCGAATACGGCAAAATACCGGCGAGCCTTTTCCAATACAACACCTCCTTCTACCTGTTCTCGGACAATCAATATTATACGCCAAAGCCACAGGCAGGCCAATGAAAGCCGGACAATCGGCACGCCCGATTCCCAGTTGAGCTAAGCTATCCCGCGACAAGCGGGCCATTGGCCGGGACCCCGATTTGACCCGGCACCCCAGTTAATGGTACAATACCAGATGCAAGGTGTAATGGGAGGTATGGGGATGTTCAACGTAGGCGACAGAGTTGTGTATCCCATGCACGGCGCGGGCACTATCGAAGGGGTAGAGGAAAGGGAAATCCTCGGCAAGACCCATCGCTATTACGTATTGCGGCTTCCAATTGGCGACATGAAGGTCATGATCCCGGTCGACAACACGGAGGGGATCGGTCTTCGCGACGTCATACCGCCGTCCGAAGTCGAGAAGGTAATGGGCGTGTTGCGCCAAGAATGCACCGCCATGTCGACAAACTGGAACAGGCGTTACCGGTCTAACCTTGAGAAGATCAAAAGCGGGGACATATACGAGGTTGCGGACGTGGTGAGAAATCTCGCGTCTCGCGAGAGGGAAAAAGGCCTGTCCACAGGCGAGCGAAAAATGCTTGACAGCGCCAAGGAAATACTGATCTCAGAGCTTATCCTCGCTCAGAATTGGGACCGTGAAGAGGCGCTCCAAATATTGGAAACTACTCTTTTCGACGAGGTCCAGCGCTGACAGACCCGCAAACTCGGCTTTCTTGACTGTTATCCCACGCTACAGTAGAATTACCATTGTGCAGTTACGGTGGGCGTGTGGCTCAGTGGGAGAGCATTCGGTTCGCATCCGAAAGGCCGCGGGTTCGAATCCCGCCACGTCCACCAAATAGCCCCTATCCGACTTTCTGCGAGGTGAAAGCGGCAGTGAAGGACCTCCTCTGCGATGGGTTTCAAGAGACAGTTGACGAGTATCTGATCCGACACAAAAGCATTCTCGACCTGATGAGCAAATTCACGGAATCGTCGAGCAGGGTCAACAGGGCCGTAACCAAAGCCGTTACTTCCTGCGGGTGCATACAAGTTGAGGCAAACAGACAAACGATACCCCCGGAGTTGGAAGCGCTCGAGTCGCTTAAAGATCACATGAGAACCCACATGAAGGGAAAACTATGCGATCATTGCGTTGAAGTACTCGAGGAAGAAATCGGAAGAACTCTCTTTTACTTGGCCGGGCTCTGCAATCTTATGGATCTCAGTCTTTATGATGTGCTAGTGAAAGAGCAGGAGCGCATCGCCTGCCTGGGTCTGTACAGCTTCTCATAGGCGCGGCAAATCTATTTTAGAGGCTTCACCAGGGCGTTTCGAACCGCCTCTTCGACGGACGAAACGCCTATAATTTTGTCCGAACCTCTATACTTCCTTCTAAATCCCATGGGCACCATGACCTCGCCGAACCCGATCCTCGCGGCTTCCTTGACCCGATCTTCCATCCTGGGAACCATCCTTACCTCGCCCGACAACCCTATTTCCCCAAAACAAGCCAGGGCAGGCTTCACGGGAATGTCGTGATAGCTGGACATCGTCGAAATCGCGCAGGACAAATCTATCCCGGGCTCGTCAACGCCTATTCCTCCGGCGATCTTCACGAACGCGTCCCTCGAGTCAAGGCCTGCGGCCAACTTTTTTGCCAACACGGCGAGAATGAGTGACGCCCGCTGATGATCTATCTCGCTTGTCACCCTTCTTGGAGTTCCGTAGACGCTCGCCGCGACCAGCGCTTGAACCTCGACGCAGATAGGCTGATTGCCCTTTAGCGTGGCCGCCACGCACGAACCGACATTGCCCTCGGACCGCTCGGACAAGAATATGCTCGAAGGGTTAGGCACTTGAACCATGCCCTTTTCCTCCATTTGAAATACTGCCACCTCGTTGGTCGCGCCAAACCTGTTCTTTTGCGCCTTCACGATCCTGTGGAAGTGATTAAGGTCTCCTTCGAAGTACAGGACGGCATCGACCAAATGTTCGAGAAGCCTGGGGCCCGCTATCCCCCCCGCCTTCACGGTATGACCCACCATGATAACGGTCACGCCTTCGGTCTTGGCAAACTGCTGGAGTTTTGTGGCGCACGTTCTGACCTGCGTCGGCCCCCCTGGAAGCGACGACTCCGAAGGATCCTCGCACGTTTGAATCGAGTCGACGATGAGAAGCCGCGCCTTTAGGTCCCGGCACAGTTCAAGGATCTGGTCCACATCCTGAGTGGAGGCGAAGAATAGACGATCCGATTTGACGCCCATACGGTCCGCGCGAAGCTTCACTTGACCTTGAGATTCCTCACCGGACGTGTAGAAAACCCGCTCCGCTTGTTTGGAAACGTGCTCCGCGACAGAAAGCAACAAGGTTGACTTGCCGATGCCCGGCTCGCCCGCAAGAAGTATGACGGCGCCCGGCACGAGCCCGCCTCCGAGCACCCTGTCAAACTCGCTCATACCCGAAGAAAACCTGGTCACATCGGAAAGCGGGACCTCGGACAGGATGACAGGCTTGGCCCTGACCCCTTGGATAGCGGCGGTGATGTCTCTCTCGAACTCCTCCTGCATGGTGTTCCACTCCGAACACTGGGGGCACTTCCCCAGCCACTTCGGCGACTGAAATCCGCAGGACGTGCACACGAACTTGGACGACTTGGACGAACGCGGCATAGAAACCATTCCTTCCTCGCCTTCGACAATCGCTCGTCCAGGCTTTGAAGATCGATTTCTACGCCGCGCGCTCCCTATCCTTCGCCAAACGTCAGGTGAAAATACCGGCTGTCTTTAGGCGCTTGCGGTCGAATCGGGTACGGTGAAGGTTAGTTCGCCCTCTTCTCCCGCATCTACCACGACGATATCGCCGTCCTTGAACTCGCTCCGGATAACGCGGTCGGACAACGGATCCTCGATCAGCCGTTGGATCGCTCTCCTTAGAGGTCTAGCGCCAAACTCTGCATCGGTCCCATCCTTGATGATCTTGGCCTTAGCGCTCTCTGTGATGGATACCGAAATCCCCGATGAATCCATGAGCCTTGCCTGAACCGCCTTCAGCTGAATCTCCACGATGGCTTTGAGATGCTCCACAGTAAGCGCGTGGAAAGTGATGATTTCGTCCACGCGGTTTATGAACTCGGGCCTAAAGATGGACTTGACTGCATCCATCACCCGGTCCCGCATCTCGCCATGCGCTTTTTCGATGTCCTTTGTGGCCGTGAACCCCAAGACTGCCTTGCCGTGTATCATCTGCGCGCCGGCGTTTGATGTCATGATCAGGACAGTGTTACGGAAATTCACGGTGCGCCCCTTAGCCTCGGTCAACCGCCCGTCTTCGAGAACCTGCAACAGTACGTTGAACACATCCGGGTGCGCCTTCTCGATTTCGTCCAAAAGCACTACCGAATAGGGCTTGCGCCGCACCGCTTCTGTCAGCTGGCCGCCCTCATCGTACCCCACGTATCCCGGAGGAGCCCCCACCAATCTGGAAACGGTGTGCCTCTCCTGGTACTCGGACATGTCTAGCCTGATGAGAGCGTCCTCATCGTTGAACAAAGCCTCCGCCAACGCCCGGGCAAGCTCGGTTTTCCCAACGCCTGTAGGCCCTAAGAAAATGAAGGAACCTATGGGACGCTTGGGATCCTTCAGTCCCGCGCGCGAGCGACGGATCGCCCGTGACACGGCGCTCACGGCCTCATCCTGCCCCACCACCCGGCGGTGCAACTCCTCCTCAAGATTGATAAGCCTTTCGCTCTCGGCGCTTGCGAGACGTTTGACAGGCACCCCGGTCCAGTCGGAAACGATGGTCGCGATGTCCTCTTCGGTAACCGTCGATTTCCCGGGGACGTCAACCTTCTGCCAATTGCGCTTCCGCTCGGCCAACTCCTGTTTGAGCTGCTGTTCCTTGTCGCGAAACTCGGCCGCCTTCTCGAATTCCTGCTGCGCGACAGCGGAGTCTTTCTCCATGGCCAGCCTGGCGATCTCTTCCTCCATATCTTTCAGGTCGCGGGGCGCCTCGAAAGCCTTCATGCGAACCTTGGAACCCGCCTCGTCGATCAGATCGATGGCCTTGTCGGGAAGAAACCTGTCTGTGACGTACCTATCTGAGAGCCTGACGGCGCTGTCCAACGCCTCATCGGTGTACTTGACTTTGTGATGCGACTCGTACCGGTCCTTCAGGCCGTTTAGGATGGCAATAGTCTGTTCGACAGTGGGCTCGTCGACCGTCACGGGCTGAAACCTGCGTTCTAACGCCGCATCCTTCTCCACATGCTTCCTGTATTCATCAAGTGTGGTCGCGCCTATGCACTGCAGTTCGCCGCGGGCCAACACAGGTTTCAATATGCTCGAAGCGTCGATGGCGCCCTCCGCCCCACCTGCGCCGATGATGGTGTGCATCTCGTCTATAAAGAGGACGATATTTCCGGCGCGACGGATCTCATCGAGCACCTTCTTCAGCCGCTCCTCAAACTCTCCTCTGTATTTGGTGCCCGCCACCAACGCGGGCAGGTCGAGGGCGACAACCCTTCTCCCCTTCAACATCTCGGGAACGCGTCCATCGGCGATGGACTGAGCCAACCCCTCCGCCACCGCAGTCTTGCCCACTCCCGGCTCACCGATAAGAACCGGGTTATTCTTAGTTCTCCTCGAAAGGATCTGTATGACCCGCTCGATCTCCTTGTCGCGCCCGATGACAGGATCGAGTTTGCCCTGCGCGGCCAGATCGTTAAGATCGCGGCCGTAGGTATCCAGGGTGGGCGTTCTTTTTGAGTCCGCCTTCCCCTTGCCGGAATGAGATTGGGATTGCGGACCTTGCGCGGCAAAGGCCGGTCCCGGTTCGGCCGCTCCTCCCCCGACGGTTCCACCTACGCGCTTCACTACCTCATCGCGTCCTCGATCCAAGTCACCGCCGAGCTTCTTTAGAATTTGACCCCCCAATCCATCTTCGTCTCGTAGGAGGGCCAGGAGAATGTGCTCGGTACCGATCCACGAATGCCCGAGATTCACAGACTCCTCAGACGCGTACTGGATCACCTTCTTGGCCTGAGCCGAAGCGGATTCGATAGAAGGAGAAGCAGGCTTCCTTTCTGTGTTTTCATCGATTTGAGCCAGGACTTCTTTCGGGCTGATCCCCAAAGCCTTCATGACCTGAATGGCCAGGCTTTCGGGCTGCTTCAAGAGGCCCAGAAGGATATGCTCGGTATCCATCGCCGAAGCGCCCCGAGTTCTCGCTTCCTCCTGTGCCCAAGTCAACACGCTCATGGCGCGTTCTGTATATCTAGGTCTTCCGCTCAATGGGTCTGCCCCCTTGCCACAATTCTAGGTTTGGTGGCGGCACACATGGTTTCTGATGAGTTCCGCCCTTTTAATATCTCTCTCCTGAGGACCCAAGTCCGTCTTTGCGATCTTTTGCACGTAGCTAGGCTGCGATATGACCAGAATCTCGTTTATGGTCTTTACGTCGATTCCGGGCATCAGGTCGAGTTCGACGCCCAGCCGTACGTCCGACCAGAGCTTAACCGCTTCAGAAGACGACATGCTACGAGCGTTGGAGAGGATTCCCCATGCCCGGAAGATCCGGTCCTCAAGAAGAGCCCTGCTGGATTTGTAGAGGCTGTCGCGAAACCGCTTCTCTTCGGCTACGACCTGTTTTGCGACGAGCGACAGGTTCTCAACGATCTCCTTTTCGGTCTGCCCGAGCGTTGTCTGGTTTGACACCTGAAAAACGTTGCCTTTCCCCTCTGTGCCTTCGCCATAGAGCCCGCGTATAACGAGACCCAGCTTGTTCACAGTTGCGAGGACCCTGGACACCTCGTCGCCGATGGCGAGCGCAGGCAAATGGACCATCACTGAAGCCCTCAAACCGGTGCCCGCGTTAGTGGGACACGCCGTCAAGAAGCCGCACGTATCGTCGTAAGCAAACTCCAGGCGTTCATCGAGAAGATCATCCGTTCCACCTGCCGTTATCCACGCCTCGTCAAGTTCGAGCCCCGAAAACAGGCACTGGATGCGGAGATGATCCTCCTCGTTCACCATTATTGATATTCTCTCGTCTTTCCGGGTCGCGATCCCCTTCCCGGGGCCCGGCTCAGCGTGTTGGGGGCTCATAAGGTGTTTCTCGACGAGCACCTTCCTGTCGGTCAAGTTCACTTCGGAAAGAGGGATCGCCCCAAGCGGCCTCCAGGCGGACGCCGCGTTCACCGTCTCCACGGCCGAGAACACCTTTTCCATAACTTTTGTGGCTGCCTTTTCATCGAGAAGGTGCGGAAAAGGGACGTCGCGCAGGTTTCTAGCCAATCTCACTCGTGATGAGATGACGACGTCGGCCAAATTGCCGCTCCCGTCCATCCACGGGGAAGAAGAACCCGACACTATTTCCTGCAGCACTTCCTTCGCGTACTCCCTCATGGCTTTTCACCTCTGGTCGCCTTCTCGCATTCTCTAATCTTATCCCTCAACACGGCTGCCTCTTCGTATTCCTCCCTGGCGACGGCCGACGCCAAATCCGCCCTAAGGTGCTCGAGCTCTCTCCTTGCGAGCGCGGCTCCGCCTGAATGGGCCGGCACCTTGCCGACGTGCTTGCCTGACCCGTGAATCCTGCGAAGAAGCGGATCGAGTCTGTTCGCGAAGGTTTCGTAACACCTGGAACAGCCAAGACGCCCCACTCTCGCGAAATCCTTGTAACTCATTCCGCAAACCGGGCATCTGACTTCGGGTTCCGAAGGCTCCAGGACGGCGGCTCCGGCCGATTGCGACCCGAGAAAAGCTGACAGGAGGCTACTAATGCCGAAGTCCTGCTGGAAGAACACATTCAGCCCTAGTTTGGCCGCGCAATCTTTGCACAGGTTGGTAACCACTTTCCTGCCGTTTTGGATCTTCTCCACGCGGACACTGGCAGGGGCTTTCCCGCATTCGTCGCACATCATGGCTCCTCATTCCCCTCTTGTGTAGGGCTACGGCCCGAATCGTCCCCGTCGTCGAAATAGGCGTTCAACATGGCCTTTAGGATGTTAGCCCGGACCATGTCGCGGCTCGGCAACCCGAGCAGTAGCGCGTTTCTGGAAAGGGCCGCTCTCATGACAAAAAAGATGCGATCATCTATGAAGCCTTCGTCTCGAAGCCGCTCAAGCCGGCCGTATGCCTCGTCCTGACTAAGGTAAGTGCCGATATCCAATATCAACCGGCGAACGTCTTCGTCTGCGATGGATACGCGGGTGAGCCTAATGTAGCCTCCGCCACCCCGCCGGGATTCTATGATGAACCCCTTCTCCGGTGAAAACCGGGACGCGATCACGTACGATATCTGCGACGGGGCGCATCGGAAAAGATCCGCCACCAAGCCTCGCTGGATCTCCGCCACTCCCTCTCCGGCGCTTACCAGCTGATTGATGTAGTCCTCTATCAGGTCCGCAAGGCTGGGCAACTTTTCTCCACCTCTGTTTCTATCTTTGCCTTTCCTTGACCTTTATGATCATATTATCGCTTTTCCGTCAAAAATCAATACGCCGGTTACGATTCAGAGGATCTGGCAGACGCGGAACTTCAGGTACTCGGTTTCAGGCGAGCCCAGCAACACGGGGTGGTCCGGGCGTTGCCCTCGTCGTTCAAGGATGCGCACGGCTCTTCTAGAATCGGACGCGGCGCTCTCCAGCATTGAATCGAACTCTTCCCGGGTGATGTGCTGAGAGCAGGAAGAAGTACAGAGGAAGCCGCCGGGCTCGATGATCCTCATCGCCCGAAGGTTGATCTCTTTGTACCCCGCAAGGGCCCGTTCGCTCATCTTCCGCGAACGGGCGAAGGCGGGCGGATCAAGCATCACGACGTCAAACCCGGTGCCCTCGCCCTCGAACTGCCTTAGCACGTCAAAAACATTGGCACTTCGAAACGTCATCCTGGAAGTGAGGCCGTTTCTTGAAGCGGCGGCGCGAGCGAGGTCCAAAGCAGCTTCGGAGGCGTCGACGCACAAGACCTCTAAAGCTTCGCCCACAGCTGCTGAAAGGCCGAATCCGCCGGAATAAGAGAACGCGTCAAACACTGTCTTGCCCCTACAGAGTTTCCGCACCGCCAACCGGTTATCGCTTTGGTCGAGGAAGTACCCCGTCTTCTGACCCTTTTGGATGTCTACTATGACGGCTACCCCGTTTTCGTCCATTTCGATCACGGGGTCGAAGGGTGCCCCCACGAAACCTGCCCGCTGCGGCAACCCTTCGAGTTCCCGAACGTTAGCATCGTTGCGTTCGTAGATGCCCTTGGGCTCCACAAACTCGATAAGGGCGGACACTATCGCATCTTTCCATCTGTCCATGCCGAGTGTAAGAGTCTGGAAAGACATGTACCCGCCGAAAATGTCGACGATCAATCCCGGCAGAAAGTCTCCTTCGGAAAATACCAGCCTGAACCCGCCTTCGCTCCGGCCAAAGGGAACTTGGACGCCAAACAGGGAGGCGCGATACCGCACGGCTTGTCGAACTCGTTCGCGCACAAACGACGAGTCTATCCGGATGTCCTCCCGGCTGAGCATCCGAAACGTGATAACGGATTCCGGGTTGTAATACCCCAATCCCACGAATCTGTCCCGCCTGTCCCTGACCTCTACTATGCCGCCCGGATCGACCGCCCCTTCCACAGAGCCGATCTCATTTGAAAACACCCACGGATGACCGGAAAGAACCCTGTGTTTTTGTTCGGGTTTGAGCCGCAAAACTGCTTCAGCGTTCTTCGGGCTTCCCATTCAAAGCGCTCCGTTTCTAGTGTCCTAAGAGGAGTTTTTCAGCGGACCACGCCGCGTACGCCCCGTCGCCTACGGCGGTGGACACTTGTCTCAGGGGCTTCTCCCTGATGTCGCCGGCGACAAAAAGTCCCGGCGTCCTGGTCGTCATATCCTCACCTGTCTTGACGAAACCGTTGCCCGCGAAATCGACCAGGTCTTTGATGGGGCCGGTGTTAGGATCCCAACCCACGTATAGAAATAGCCCGTCAACAGGAATCTCCGACACGGTGCCTGCTGCGTGTTCTTTCACGACCAACCCACTGACCTTATCGTCGCCTTTGATCTCTTCAACGGTGCTTCTGAGCAGCAGGCGTATCTTGGGGTTGTTCGTTACGGCGTTCACCGTCGCAAGAGAAGCCCTAAATTGGTCTCTTCTGTGGATGAGAGTAACCTCTGACGCAAGACGGCTTAGGAAATCCGCCTCTGTCAAGGCCGAATCGCCGCCTCCTACGACGGCCACCCGCTTGTCTCTGAAAAGAGGTCCGTCGCACGTGGCGCAGTAACTGATTCCTCTGCCCGAAAGGCGATCTTCGCCGGGCACTCCGAGTTTTCGGGGACTGGTGCCGGCAGCATAAACCACGGCCTTGGCTTTATGTTCGCCATCAAGCGACCGAACGACAAAGACATCGCTGTCTCTTCTCACTTCGGTCACCTCATCGTAAAGGACTGTTGCCCCGAAGCGCTTGGCCTGCTCGATCATCCTTTCCATTAGGTCCATACCGGGAACCCCGCTCGGGAACCCCGGATAGTTGAATATGGCGTCGGTGGTTCCGGCAAGCCCTCCGCCGCCCGCCGGGTCGAAAAGAACCGTCTTCCATCCGGATCTGGCGGCGTAAATGGCAGCCGTCATGCCTGCCGGCCCGCCACCGACCACGAGGATGTCGCAATCCATAAGAACACCTCCCCGGAACATCTACCACCGAATGCTACCATGCCCAGTCCGCCCTCCTCAACATCACAGGCGTGTTTTGCACGCCGCGACGCGGAAAGACTATCCCTAAAGGGTGCGCGTCACTTGAGACGCATCACGTTTTGGAGGTGGCCTTTTTGCCGTCAAATTCATGGAACTTCCGTGGGATGTTCAAAAATGATAAGTGGCTTTGGATACCCGGGATCCTTCTCGCCGTTATCCTCGCCGTACTCGTCCGGGGAAACCGCATACCCGGCCAGCAAAGCCAATTCGAAGAGGAACCCACCTTGTCCGTATATTTTCATGAGACAAAAGAAGTTAAGTCCATGCCGCTTGAGACATACCTCCAAGGGGTGGTCGCCGCCGAAATGGACCCCAACTGGCCTCCGGCGGCTCTCGAGGCCCAAGCGATCGTTGCCCGGACCTTCACTTTGAAGAAGATGGAACAAGGAGCTCTCAAGGATAAGAACGCCCAAGCAAGCACTGATCCCAAAGAGTTTCAGGCCTATAATGCCTCAAGGGTAAATGAC